>JABWCO010000067.1 GCA_013360185.1 Bdellovibrio sp. | reverse complement strand
CTCGGGTTCTCGGTGGTCGCGCCGATCAAAACCAGATCGCCTTTTTCGACAAAAGGCAAAAGAACATCTTGTTGGGCTTTATTAAAACGATGGATTTCATCCACAAAAAGAACTGTTTTTTGCTGAAACTGCAAACGACGATCTTTGCCGGCCTCACCGATTTCACGCAAAGTTTTCGCGCCCGAATCTACGGCGTTGATATTTACAAAATGTGCGTTGAAGTGCTGCGATAAAGCTAATGCGAACGTCGTCTTACCGGTACCTGGAGGACCCCAAATAATCAGGCTGGGCAAATAACCTTTACGCAACATCTGACCTAGTTTTGATTTTACACCCAAAGTTTTTTCTTGGCCGATAATATCATCCAGATTTTTCGGACGCAAAACTTCCGACAACGGCGAAGAGCTTAGATGGGCAGAGGAGGCTGAGAAAAGATCCATAAACGGGTTTATAGATCAGGAGTTTTGCGCGGTCACTCAGAATCCCATGTGGGGATTCTGCGCCATAAGAAAAAGACCGCTGAATGCTAAGGGACAGATTCTATTGAAATCACGGAGCTAAAGCGTACAGGATACTCTTCACCGTTGGCATCTCGTTCAAAACCGCGAACCTCCATGGTACCAGAGGCCGACAGACCAGGAGTCATCGTAATCCCACCCACCTTCAAAGCACAATCTGTCACAAATTGTGCTTGCCCTGCAGGAATGAGGGCGTCTTTGTTACCTACATACCAGGCCGAAGAAAGAGCGGCCAGATCGTCACCAGAGACAACTTTTTTAAAGGTGTTCGCGCTGCCCGGAATCTCGATACTAATATTTACTGAAGATATTATTAAGTCGTTCTTAGTATCCTGGCGATTGAAAGTCATGGCCGGAACCCTAAAATAGTCAGCAGCGACATCTTTGAGCGCCAAACCATTTCTTTCGTTCAAACAACTAATTGCTTTGTCCGGTATCAGCATCAAGGTGGCGGAGGTGACTTTCAATTCATTTTTGCTATCCTCTTGAGAACAAGAGGATAACAAACCGACGGTCACTATTGTTAAGAGCAAAATATTAGGTTTCATAATTTCCTCTTTAGAAATCTTCAGTCGGCGCGACGGTACTTGCAGAATCCGTCTGGCCAACAATTCTTGGGGTCATGAACACTAACAACTCTGTTTTTCTGCTCTCGGAGTTCTTATTACTAAACAAATACTTCAGCACTGGCATTTCCCTTAACCATGGCACCCCTTGGTTGCCCTCGATGGCATCACTTTGGTAAATCCCACCAATAACCGCCGTTTGGCCATTTTTAACCAGAACCCGAGTGTTCGCTTCCCTGCTGTTGATGGCAAAGGCCCCAGAGCCTGCACTGCTGACGTCGGCACCACGGAATTGTCTATTTACTAGTACCTTCATTATAATCGAACCATCGGCCGTTACCTGAGGAGTAACTTCAAGTTTCAACGTAAGTGGCTTAAATTGAAACGTTTCGACATTACCATTCACGCTCGAAGTCACCGATTTGACAGGGACCTCAGTCGTTTGACTGATGTCCGCTTTTTCATTGGTCAAAGTCATGATTCTTGGCGCCGAGAGAATCTTGACCTGCTCTTCAGATTCTGAAAGCGACAGGGCCGCCTGCAAGGTTCCAAAAATGTCTAAAGTTCCCACAGAAAGATTCATATTGAAATTGCCAGATCGGGACGCGCCTGAGTTCACCGCGAAGCTTGGTGTCATATTCACCGGTCCGCGTCCTGTCGAACCTAGCTTGAACGGAGCTCCCGAGGCGCCCCAGGTAACACCGATATTACGCGTGAAATTTTCTTGCGCCTCGACGATTTTCGATTCGATCAAAACTTGCGGTGGTTGCGTATCCAAGCTTGCAACCAGCTTCGCCACACGATCCAAGTTTTCTTGAATGTCAGTCACTACCAGCGAGTTCGTACGCGCATCCCCGACGGCTTTGCCACGGTCACCTAAAAAATCTTTGATTTTCTTTTCAAGATCTTCCACGCGTGAATAGCTGACTGGGAACATGCGCACTTTTAAAGGCTCAAGATTTTTTCGAGCTAGTACGGATTTAGCTGCATCGTCTTCTTCCGCTTTTAGATCTTGAAGTTGCGCGATTCTTAAAACATTTCCCTGCCGAGTGTAACCCAGCTTACGAGCCTTCATGATAACTACCAAAGCTTGATCCCATGGCACTTGGCGCAGCTTCAAGCTGATATTACCTCGGACTTCTTCAGCAATGACCATGTTGACGCCGCTTTCCTCTGTAATCAGATTCAAAGCATCGCGAATATCTATGTTACTTGTTTCAATTGAAATTTTCTTGCCGTAAAACTTGGTGTTGCCAGCTAGAAATTCCGCCAAATTTTCACCTGGCAAGATTTTGCTCTCACCTACGTCGGTCACGGATGTGTCCTCCGAAGCAGAATCGGAGGAAGCGACCTCACCTACAGTTGCGCTGTCGCCGTTTGCGACTATTAAAAGACTGTTGCCCTCGACTTGCACAGTGGGCTCGGCCACGCCGTCACGCAATTGCACAACGAAGCGAGCCGTGTTTGAGCCCGGGTTTTGATAAGCGTCAATGGCCCCGACACTGCCTTTGATATCACGTGTATTTAAAGAACGTTTTAAACGGTTCGGCAAATTGGCATTTTCCACTTCGATAACGAACTGACGCAGCTCTGGGTTTGATCGTGTCGTATACGTGAGCGGTTGATCGGCCTGAACCACGACAGTTCCGCCATTATCATTGGCTTTAAATTTTAAATCTGTGATCTGTGCCAAAGACAGAGAAGCCGCTGCTGGAGTTTCAGCAACTGTTTCCATCGGCGTTTCCATCGGAGCATCCATTGGCGGAGGCGGCTCTGAAGACGGTTGCTCTGGCGCCGGAACATCTGCCACAGAGCCATCAGCAAATGGATCTTCGGTCGGAATCTCTGCCTGTGGAGGCGGAGGATTTGACTCTTCGGCGAAGGCTGGCGCTTCAGACGGTGCTGGTTCATCCATCGCAAGATCTTGATCACCAGATGGCGCAGATTCACTGCTGGCCTGTTGCTGGTCATCTTCGAAATCTGCAAAGTCTTCACTAGACCCGCTGCCGCTGTCATCACTGCCACTATCCACACTTCCGGCGTCGACAACATCGCTGCTTTCTTCGCCCAAGTCTAAGTCTGAACTGGCCGTCGTTGAATCCGCCCCCTCAAGAGTTAAATCGTCCTCGACAGGGCGACTTGTACATGAAGTCACAGATGCCAACAATGCAGCTAGGATAAAAAATCGAATGAGTCCTTTCATTCGTCCTCCTCAGGTAAAAACTTACTTTTTTAACTCCATCACGCGAGGTTCTTTTACTGGGCGGCCTTCATCATACCGAGTTTCCATGACCACCACTTCGCCCTCGCGGATCGCCACAACAAATCCTTCGTTGCGGCCTAACTTTGAATTCTTAACAACTGTAAATACGGCCCCATCTGGGTCACGCACCATCGCTCGCGGCGTGCGCACATCCCATAAAATTCCGACGACCTTTAAGCGTTCGATCTCCCAACGCTGTAATGGCTCTAGGGTGCTCTGTCCCGTGGCATCCGTTCCCGAAACAATGGAAGATCCGCCTTTATTGGTATTCCCCGAGTGCATGACCTTAAAGGGCTTAAAAGGATCGCGCTTTCCGGTGGGATCGTAAACATAGCCATCTGTAGGAAACAGCTCTTGGCCTTGATCCGGTGGTGCCGCAACTGTGGCCCCGTCACCAATAGGCATGGTGTCTGCTGCTGGCGGCGGCGGAATATCAGACGGAGGAGGCGGCACTGTTCCATCCGGAGGAATTTGCGTCGACTCTACTTCTTGTAAAAACTCTGCCGGCAGATCGCCGCTGGCTGGGGCTTCCTGCGAATGAGCGGGAGTCATGAGCTTCACGCTGACCGCAAAGGCCAACCAAAGTCCCAAAGACGCCACTATAATGTAAGACAACATCCATCTTACTGACTTCACCGCTATTTCCTCGTTCCCTCTTCTTTGGCTTTTTCATCCGGTGCGAGTTTATACCCGACAACCTGACCTTCAAGCTTCAATTTCCCCGAGTTTGGTGCAGTTTCTGTAATAACCACGTTTTTTACACGCGCCATACGTTCTGCCGTCGAAACTAAATAAGCAAACCGTGCGAGTTCCGCATAATTGCCTTCAAGAGTTACCCCGACCGGCACTTCTTCCACCACTTCTTGTTTTATGTTGTCGGCGGGCCTTTTTAATTTAACATTCACACCCGAATTTCGCGCAAAATCGTCAATCGCTTTATTAATGTCGATCGAGAACAATACCGCTGGCAAACGACGCGCAATCTCTTGATACTGCAAGCTGAGCTGACCGACCTTTTCTTGCATCTCTTGCACTTGTTTTAACGTCGCATCCGTATCTTTTTTCTTACTCTCTTCTTGCTGCAGTTGTTGCGCAACTTGTACGAGTTGGGCGTCAGCAACGGCTCCATCATCATAAACCGCATACCAATAAAACCCAGTGATGGCTAAACCCATAAGCAAAGTTTTGCCGATCTCTTGCGCTGCCAGTATTTCGAATAATCTATTCATTCTGGCCTTTCTAGCAAGCAGCTGATCTCAAATTTTTTCAACATGACACCGTCTTGACTGACTTCGCTGGAACTTACTAAATTTACGTCCATTAAAAGAGCACTGCGGGTTAGACCCTCTAACAATGTCGAAACATCTAAATCACTTAAGGCATAACCTTGTACATTGACACGATCCGGATTTAACTGAACACGACTTAACCATGCCTTCTCAGGAATAATTAACTGCAATAAGTCCATCACACGAATTTCACGCTGACGGTCCTTCGAAATTTTTTCTAAGGCCGAAATGCGCTTTTCGATTGTTGCTTCGTCTTCTTTAAACTTTTTAATTTCCGCCACAGAGGCTGCCTGCTTGGCATTGTACGCTTGCATCTCTATTAAAATCTGCCGTTTCGCCGCAATCTCTGCATTTTTTGCTGGAACATTTTGATTTTCGTAAACAAAAAGAGCCAAAGGACCCAAGAGTAAAATCAAAAGGCGCTTTAAACCTTCTTTACGAATTTCTTCAGGCCCCACAAAAACATCGGACATCGACGATGAACTCGAGCCAAAACTCATGGAACTGGAGGTTGAGGTTGCCCCTTGAGCGGCGGTCGGCGCTAGATTAATTTTAATCATGTGCCATCCCCCATAGACCGTAAAGCTAATCCGGTCACCACTCCGGCAAAGGAGCTGATCTGATTCAAGTACTCTGGAGAGAATTTTTTGGGGTTGGCTTTAACTTTTAAAAATGGATTAAAGGGCTCCATATAAATACCGGAGACACGCGAAACGGTTTCAACCAAGCCGGAAGTTGCGGAACTGCCGCCCGTATAAAAACAGCGATTTAAAACCATACCATTTGTCGTCGCACTTAAAAAATCCAAACTGCTGCGAATCTCTTCCGTAACTGCTTCGTTTGTCGCACTGATCACGCTGTGGACTTCATCCGGGACTTCGCGACGGGAAATAGCGCTGAGTTTTAAAGCTTCCGCTTCAGGGATTGTGACTCCCATCATCTTATGAATTTCGTTGGTATAGTTCCCGCCGCCAACAGGAATGTCGCGGCAGAAAATAACTTCGCCATTTTGCACGACCACAAAGTTCGTAATCGCAGCACCGAAGTTCAAAATCCCAATGACTTCCCCGGGCACCTTGCCGTAATTAATTTCGAAGGCATTGGCTAAAGCGAAACCGCTCACATCCAAAACTCCGCAAGACAAGCCGCCCATTTCGATAACTTGAGTGTATTGATGAACCAATTCGTTTTGTGCGGCGATAAGCAGGATATCCATGGTGTCCGGAGAACTGCTGCCGTTCAAAATATGGTGAGCCAAGCTGATATTGTTAATATCGAAGGGAATATATTGCTCTGCCTCGAAACGAATTTGATCTTTAACTAGTTTTTTATCCATCTTTGGAATCGTGATTTTCTTCACGATTACCGCAGTTCCCCACATTGCTGTGGCGATATTTTTTCTCTTCGATTTGACTTCACTGATAAGGGATTGAATCGCCATTCCGACCGAGGAAATATCGACAATCTCTCCTCCGGACACAGCATTGGGAGGCGTTGGTGCAAAACCAAAAGAAAGCAGTTGGGCTCCTTTTCCGTTGAAGTCCATTTCTGCCAGTTTGATGGAACTCGTTCCGATGTCGAGTCCGATAACTTTCTTCGATTTAAAAAACATGCTGTTGTTGCTTCCCCAGTTGCTCCACTTAAGTGTCTTTTCAAAGACTTACGTCTTTAGACACAAGTCCTATAAAATTATTTCTGGTTGGGCTGGGATTGTCAAACAAGGTACAGAAAGCGCTAGACCAGGTCTAGACAGTGGGCAGGAACAATTCCAAGTACCACAGCGCGATTGTTTCACCGCCAAAAATATAGAATATCGCTCCCAAGGCAAGATAGGGTCCGAAGGGAATCACCGTCTTTAGTCCTGCTTTTTGCTTTCTGGCCATGACCAAACCGACCACGCTGCCGATGATTGCTGAAGACATGATCACAAAAGGAATGGCCTTCCAACCCAGCAGGGCCCCAATCCAGGCAAGAAGTTTGATATCCCCCCCGCCCATGCCTTCGTTTTTGGTCAGGAGATAATAAACATAAGCCATGCCCCACAAAAATCCGCCGCCCATTAAAACGCCGAAAAGTGAGTCCAAAAAATCCCGTTGCGGATTTAACGCCGCACCGATGAGTCCTATCACGATGCCAGACAATGTGAACTCATCCGGCAAGATCATGTGATCGAAGTCGATAAAAGTACAAACAACCAGTCCGAAAATAAAAATCAAATATTCTAATAACGTCCACGAAAAGCCGACATAGTAATAGGCCAGCGCAAAAAGGGCCGCCATAATAAATTCCACCAACGGATAGCGCATGGAAAATTTGGCAGAACAATGGCGACAGCGGCCGCGCAAAATAAACCAACTGAATATTGGAATATTGTCATACCACTTTACGGGAGCTTTGCAGCTGTAACAGTGACTGCCGGGTTTTACGATGCTTTCATCTTTGGGCAAGCGATAGATAATCACGTTGGCAAAGCTGCCCCACACGGCACCGAACACAAAGAATATCACGGAGTAAATCAGTTCTAGGCTATACAATGTCTTTTCTCCTAAAGAGGAAGTTGGCGAGCAGCACCAGCAAAATCATCCAACCCGTCATGTGTGCGAGCATCCAAAAGAAATTTTGCAAAGGAATTCCCGTATCTAAAAAATACGCCGACTTCCAATTAAGCTTATACAGATTCGGCGTGACCCAGTGAAAAAATCGCACACCTAGAAGGAAAAACTCGTCCTTACTTTTTTGCGCGAAGAAGGTCAGATCGCCTAACCAATGACCCAGAAGAAATACGATGACTCCCCCACCCAGCGCCAACACCGGGCGCACAACGAGGCTTAAACAGATCACCCAACCCAAAACGACGGAGCTTTCAAACCACAAGCTGAGACAAATTTTTAAATACGCCAAAAGAGTGTCAATGTCAGACCAAACACCTAAAAGCCCCCCCAGCACCAAAGCCAGCGAGACAAGCAGAAGAGTATTCAAAGCGATAACCCCAAAAATTTTTCCCATCATAAACTGCGAGCGACTGACTGGGCGAGAAAGAATGAGTAAACAGGTCTGTTTTTCAATCTCTTTGGAAATTAAATAAGAGCCCGAAAATAAGGAGACCCCTAAAAGACCAATTTCAATTCCCAGGAAACCAAAGTCAGCAAGGATTTTTCTCTGCTCCGCCAATGATAAAGCACCTAACAAAAAGCTCAAGGCAATAAGAGCTATGGCAATCAAAAGCACGATGGAGAATACTTTTTCTCGGAGCATTTCTTGGAGAGTCGTTTTTGCTAAAGTGAAGACTTTAATCACGAGCGTCCTCTTTGCCTTTAAGAACCGAGAAGGCTTTTTCTAAACTTTGATATTCGTTAACAAAAGATTTCAAAGCACCATCATAAAGAATTTGTCCACGGTTGATCACAACCAGATGCTGGCAAAGCTCTTCCATATCCAGCAGCAAATGACTGCTAAAAAATAAACTGACACCACGCTGTTGTTCTTGTTTCAAAATGTCTTTGACCATGCTGCGACCATCGGGATCCAACCCGGACATGGGCTCATCTAAAATCAACAGCTCTGGACGTGACAGAATAGCTTGTGCAATGCCGACTCTTTGAAGCATTCCCTTGGAATAGGTGCGCAAGCGACGATCCTTGACGTGGGTAAGATCCACTTTCTTTAAGGCTTCGTCGGCTCGGGCATAAAAATCCTTTAAGGACGCACCGTAACACAGATTCCAATGCAACCGTAAGAACTCAACGCCGGTTAAAAATTCATAGAGATACGGACGCTCGGGCAAATATCCAATGCGCGTTTTGCTTTCGCTGCTTAAAGGTTTTCCGAAGAAATGGATCTGCCCGCTATCGGGACGAATGAAGTCGAAAAGACATTTTATAGTTGTCGTTTTACCAGAGCCATTGCTGCCCACAAAGCCCGAAGTTTGTCCTTCAGGAAGACGGAAGCTCACGTTGCGCAAAACTGAGTGATCTTTTTCAAAAAGACCACCTTTAAAAGTTTTATTGAGATTATGAACTTCGAGTACAGACATGGCAATTACGGTTTAAGCTTTAAATTTAAAGCCTTTACCATCTCCCTCACCGGATCATACTGCTTAGAGGTCGCAGGCATCAAGTCATGGGAACCTAAAATTTCTGAATAAGCTTTTTTATCGGGGCTGCTGCCTACGATATCAATCAAAGCAAACATCAATGTGTGCGTGGTCTTAGGGTATTGATCATAAAAATCTTGGCGTACACAGAATGGATCATTGGGGATCGGTGCACTTTTCCACAAAATACGATATTTTGCTTTTTTATCCATACCAAATTTAACCCACGCGCCTTGCGTGCCTTGTTCATCATCACTGAACACGGCCGCGGCATCTACTTTTTTAGCTTCTAAAAATTGAATAGACGCTTGATGATTGCCGGTGAACACAGCTTCCTTAAAATCCTTATCAGCAAGGCCTTCCTTACGCAAAGCCACTTGCGGGTAAAGGTATCCTGAAGACGATTTGTCATCTACGAACGCAATCTTTTTGCCCTTAAGATCTTTCAATTTTTTGATTGAGGATTGTTGCGGAGTCACGATCACAGAGTAATAAAAAGGCTCATGCCAGACAGTTTTTAGCAAAACTTTCGCTTGCGCTTGTTGTTCGGCAAAAACGTAGGTCGACGATGAGAAAAACGCAAAGTCGACTTTTTTAGTTTTCATCGCTTCGACCAGGCCCACATAATTCTTAGAAATATAGATATTTACAGGAATATTGAGCTTGGCTTGAAGTTCTTTGGCCAGACTGAGCCCTTGTTGGCGCAAGTTTTCAGGATTTCCCCCAGGAATCACCCCGATGGTGATCGCTGGAGGAGTCGTTTCGGAATTTGCCGTATCAGCGCCCTGTGCCGTTGCAAAAACAAACAGAGTTAGCAGCCCAAAAATCAGTCTTTTCAAAATTCCTCCATCGCTCCTAGCGCATGGACTGATGATGACTCATTTTTTTGGTTTTTCAAAGCAAGAACGAAAGCTTCTGCCGCATCACTTTCAGTTAAGCATGGAATATTATAGTCTGTGCAGGCCCGACGAATGTCGAAGCTCGCCTCAATCGCGCGACGCCCAGAGGTCGTATTGACCACAAAAGCCACTTCGCCCGAACGGATTTTATCCACACAGTGCGGACGGCCTTCATCGACTTTACGAAGCGAAAGACAATTTACACCTTGTTCGTTAAAGTAAGTCGCAGTTCCTGTCGTCGCCGACACCCCATAGCCCATGCGTTGCAATTCACGTACAAGACCTAACATGGACTCTTTGTCTTTATCTCTGAGAGAGAAAAAAACCTGCCCGGTCTTCGGCAAACGAATGTGGCTGGATAAGAAGGCTTTTGACAGCGCTTCAGAATAATCCTTACCACGGCCCATGCTTTCGCCCGTTGATTTCATTTCTGGCCCCAAGATGGAATCAGATTCAGAGAATTTTTTAAATGGAAAGACCACACCTTTGACTGAAACCGTTTTTGAGTTTCTCCAGTTCAATTTAGAAATTTGCAAATCTTTGGCTTTCATACCCAACATTGCTGCAACACCCAAGTCCACCAACGGGATGCCCGTCGCTTTGGCAACAAAAGGAACCGAACGAGAACTGCGTGGATTTGCTTCTAGCATGTACACGATGTCGTTTTTAACGGCCAATTGTAAATTCAAATGTCCAATCACACCGATGCGATTGGCAAGACGCTGACTGAGCTCTTCAATGCGTTCACACGTCTCATTTTTCAGACGTTGCGGCGGCAAAACCCCCATGGAGTCACCCGAATGCACGCCGGCAGCCTCAATATGTTCAACCACACCACCGACGACGGTCCAATCATCACCGCGAACCAAGTCGACATCGACCTCAAGAGCACCGGCCAAAAATTGATCCATCAGACACGGTTTATCTGCGGCAATGAAATCCTTATGTCTTTGGAAGTACGAAATCAGTTCGTCCTGATTTTCAATTACTTCCATGCGTCGCCCACCCAAAACATAACTAGGGCGACAAATCATCGGATAGCCGACCGAGCTTTCGTATTTTAAAGCATCTTCCAAAGAACTTGCCATGGCAGAATTTGGAATTTCAAAGTTCAACTCGCGACAAATTTTTGTGAACAAACCGCGGTCTTCCGCTAAGTCGATAGTTTCAAGAGACGAACCTAAAAGCTTAAAGCCTGCTTTAACCAGGTCTGGAGCAACACCAATCGGGGTCTGACCACCAAGCTGGGCCACAAAACCTTTAGGCTGCATAAAGCGCATCACTTCGATCAAACTTTCTGCGGTCAGCGGTTCAAAAAACAAAACATCCGAAGTGTCATAGTCCGTCGACACAGTTTCGGGATTTGAATTCACCATGATCACTTTGTTGCCACGCTTTTGGAATGCTTTCACGCCACGCACGCAGCTATAGTCAAACTCAATACCTTGACCGATTCTATTTGGACCACTGCCAATGATCACCACGGCGTCTTTAACATCCACTGTGGCTGAAGTTAACGGCCAGTATGACGAGTAAAAATACGGCGTGGAAGATTCAAACTCCCCTGCACACGTGTCAACTTGTTGATAGCGTGGGAACATTTGATTTTTTACACGTAAATCACAGATGAATTTTTCTGTTTTACCAATAAGTTTTGCTAAACGCGCGTCAGTAAAACCTTTTCGTTTGGCAGCTAAAAGCAGCTCAACATTTGTTTCATTAAATTCTTTTTTAAATTTAACTTCGAACTTAATCAAAGCTTCGATGTGTTCCAGGAAATAGGGATTAATACGCGTCAATTCCTCAAGCTCTGCTACCGATTTGCCATCACGGAAAGCTTGAAAAAGATGATAAATGCGCAAACTGTTAGGGTAAGAAATTTTGCCCGTACTTAATTCAACGTCTGGAATAGCTTCGGGATCTTTTTCCAAACTGGCCATGGCCTTCATCAAAGATTCTTGTAAAGTACGTCCAATACCCATGACTTCCCCGACACTTTTCATCTGCGTCGTCAGAATATCTTTAGAACCCAGAAACTTTTCAAAGGCGAAGCGCGGAATCTTTGTCACGACATAATCAAGAGCCGGTTCATAACAAGAAGGAGTGACCTTGGTAATATCGTTTTGCAACTCATCCAGACTGTAACCAATCGCCAATAACGCCGCAATTTTCGCAATCGGAAACCCTGTCGCCTTACTCGCCAGCGCAGAAGAACGACTGACCCGCGGATTCATCTCGATCACAACCCGTTCGCGAGTTGTCGGGTGCACTGCAAATTGAATATTCGCGCCCCCCGTTTCAATGCCAACTTCGTTGATGATCTTACAAGCTTCATCACGCATGGCCTGATATTCACGATCACTCAAAGTCTGCTGCGGAGCCACGGTAATACTGTCGCCCGTGTGCACGCCACAAGGATCCAGATTTTCGATGCTACAAACCACCACAAAAGTTCCCTTGTGATCACGCATGACCTCAAGTTCAAACTCTTTCCACCCCAAGATGCTAGCTTCGACTAAAACCTCAGACGTAGGACTTTCGCGCAAAGCCGCAATCAACATGTTCTGATATTCTTCGGGCGAGTAAGCAATACCGCCCCCACCGCCACCCAAAGTATAATTCGGACGAAGAATCATGGGATAACCCAAATCCTCGGCAACATTAAGACCTTGTTCATAAGTCCGTACCAAGTGACTCTTAGCGTACCCAGCGCCAATCTTATCCAAGATCCCACGGAAAATTTCCCGATCTTCACCGGCTTTAATAACCGTAGGATTTGCACCCAAGAGTTGCACCTTGTGCTTCTGCAAAATTCCTTTCGCATGCAGCTCCAAAGCCAAATTAAGCGCCGTCTGCCCACCCAAAGTAGGAATCACAGCATCCGGTTTTTCTTTTTCAATAATTTTTTCAAGATAATCAACTTTAAGAGGCTCAACATAAACCCGAGTAGCAATATCCGGATCCGTCATAATCGTTGCAGGATTCGAGTTCACCAGAATAACTTCCAGCCCCTCTTTCATCAAAGCCTTACAAGCCTGCGTCCCCGAATAATCAAACTCACAAGCCTGCCCAATAACAATAGGCCCCGACCCAATAATCAAAACCCTTTTAATCTCGGATTTTCTTGCCACACAATCTCCTAACGACTGAAAAAAAAGTTTACGCTTTCCAGCCATAATAAATTTCAAAACAAAACTGATTGAAGTCCAAGAAGTGAAATTGGAGCTCTGGTAACCAGAGGGCTTTGGCAGTGAATCTAAGAAGCAAGCCCGAGTTCCGCAGCAGCCTCTCCCAAAGGGAGGGCGTCAGCGAGGACTGTCTGAGGGCTTGATTCTTAGATTCACTGCCAAGGCCCTCGGGTAGGAACTAGAGTCCCAGTTTCCCATCATTGGAGTAAATCATTTCAGGCTTTACATGTTTGTATTGCTCAAACTTGTAACGCATTTTTATCAAGCGCAATAACATCGCTTCCGGAGCCAAATCCGGATCTTTACGGTGACGTTTGACTTCACTCAAGATGAACTTCTTTGCACTCTCGGGATGAAAACAGAATCCACGAGTAAATACGAAGGAATCCCCATGAGGAATCAAACGCACTTCAAAAAGCTCATCGGGATCAAAACCAAATACATAAGGAGATGACTTCACCACAAGCTTTTTATTGGCCAACAAGTCCTTGATGTACACGTCACCATTTTTGATTTTGATAAATTCAAAAACGGAATGACGGCGCTGTTTTAAAACTTCTAAAGTTTTTAACTCTTCATCGGAAAAACGCAATTCACGCACCAAGAGACAAGCATCCAAAGGCGTCTGTCCGAAACCTTTCAATTCGCGCGTGAAAAAATACCAATCATAGAATTGCGCCATGCGAGACTCGAAGTGCTCGGAATTTTCATCAAGTGTTCCGGCATTTTCGAAGAACTCTTTCTTCGCCATGGACAATTCATCCTTGAATGCATCGCTAACAAAGTGGTTTAAAATCTTTTCTATGAGTAGTTCGTATTCGTTCATATCATCCGCTCTATAAAGTAACTAAATAGCCCCGACGCCTCATGCGGTCCTGGACAACTTTCAGGATGATATTGTATTCCTAAATATTTTCTTTTTTCACTATAAAAACCTGCCACAGTGCCATCATTTAGGTTCGTGTGGGTCACCACAGCATCTGCGGGCAAACTAGTCATTTCCACCGCATAACCGTGATTTTGACTGCTCATATAGATTTGGTTAAGCAGAGTGTCGCGAATCGGGTGATTACTGCCACGATGACCAAACTTTAACTTGTAGGTTTTAGCCCCCAAAGCCAGACCTAAAATCTGGTGCCCCATGCAAATGCCAAAGATAGGCTTTACACCCAAAAGTTCGCGAACCGTACCAATCGCAGTTTTGACATCCGCGGGGTCGCCAGGGCCGTTGGTTAACATGATGCCATCGGGATTGTAGGCCAAGATATCCTGCACAGACGTGCGGCTATTAAAAATCTTAACCTCAGAACAGCGGTGCTGTAGCTCACGTAGAATATTTTCTTTCGCACCGAAATCCAAAACGGCTACGCGAGGACCCACCATGTTGTCACCTTTACGAGTTTCAACTTCTTTGCGCGATGTAAGATACACCCAGTCTTTATCTAAGGTCTTTTTCTGAGCAATCAGAGCCTCTGCTTTTGAGCGCGCTTCAGACTCTGAGTTGGCTTGCACCAAAGCCCCCCAAGGAGTTCCTTTGCGTAAGCGCAAAACTAAGGCGCGGGTGTCGATTTCGGTCAAAAGCGGAATTTTATTTTCAATCAGGCGCTTCTTCCAAGACTGATCTCGTTCTGAATCCTGCACTTCAAGACATATAAATCCATCAATCCATAAACGACGCGATTCCCACACGGAATCTTCGACACCATAGTTGCCCTGCATCGGCGCAGTTAAAACGACAATTTGGGAAAAGTAAGAAGGGTCCGTGGCAATTTCCTCGTAACCTGAGTGTGAGGTATTGAAAACCACTTCGCCGGCACGGTTCTCACCGCCATGCCATTGGCCTGTGTATATTTCGCCGGTTTCCAAAATAAGATAGCCCTTCATTATAGCTCCCCTGATAACATCGAATAAATTAGACCTTGGCGAATAAATACACCGTTAGAAACCTGATCTAAAACTTGGCAACGCGGATCTTGCAATACCTCTGCATCCATCTCTGTCCCCTGATTGATAGGACCTGGATGCATGATAAGAGCTTGCTTGGATAAGGCCAGTAAATTGCGCGCAGTGAAACCGTAACTGAGTCGATAATCCGCCAAAGAGTACAGTGAAGAATGTCTTTCGATTTGCACCCGCAAAGCCATCGCTACGGTGGCCCACTGCAAGCCCTCTTGCAAAGAAGAAAAAACTTTGAAGCCACCAGATTCTGGCAGAAACTCTTTGGGCCCACACAGAGCCACTTCGTAGTTTAACTTTTGTGCTAGTTCGAAGTGCGAAGCCGCCACGCGACTGTGACGAACATCACCAACAATCAAAAGTTTTTGTCCAGCGCAAGAGCCTAAATGCTTACGAATGGTGTAAGCGTCTAAGAGAGCCTGAGTGGGATGGCCCTTCTTGCCCCAGCCCGCATTCAAAATCGGACTGTCCACTTTTTCAGATAAGGCCTGCAAATTTAGATCATCCCCACAGCGCACGACTAAAAATGCAGGGGCCATCGCCGCCACATTCAAAATCGTGTCCTCTTGAGATTCGCCTTTTTCTAAGCTGCTGCTAGATTTTCCATCCAAGCGCAGAGGGTAAACTCCTAAGCGTGCGCAGGCAGTTTCAAAGCTCATGCGCGTTCTGGTACTGGCCTCAAAAAACAAAAGGGCTCCGGTTTTGCCGAAGCCCTTGAAATCCAATTTGCCGGCAACAATAGCGTCGGCGACAGAAAATAGATTATCGATTTTGGATTTTTCAAGGGACTGAAGATCAAGAATGGATTTATTATTTCTAGATGACATCTAGAACTCAAGCCTAGGGTCCGAGCCCAAGGATGTCAATGGACCGTGGAAAAAACTCGTTCCCAACGCACTGAAGGATAACGGTCTCCACCCCACTTTGTCTGCCAATCCAGTGAAAGCCAGATTAAAACGACCTTACCGGCAACTTGCGACATCGGAACAGTCCCCCAATAGCGCGAGTCGTCACTGGCATCTCGATTGTCGCCCAAAAGGAAAACCTCTCCGGGAGGCACAACCAAGGGGCCAAAGTCCTTTTCTTCAGACGCTTTTTGAAAAATCACCCGCCAACTTTGCTGTGCAGAGGCTTCCTCGTAAATTTCGAACATTTCCGGGTTTGGATTATCATGGGCGGGATCAATAACTTTGGCGTATTGCAAAGGCACTTCGTTGATAACTAAACGACCTTTAACAATCTGCACTCGATCCCCGGGCACACCGATCACACGTTTGACATAATTCACCGACGGCTGATTTGGGTAACTAAAAACCACAAGATCACCTCGCTCCGGTTCGGAGATATTCCATTTTTTTAAAGTGAACGGCAGCGTCACTCCATAGGATGTGCGCGATGAAAAAATAAAGTCGCCAGGCTTTAGAGTGGGCTGCATCGACCCTGTTGGAACCTTGTATGCCGTGACTAAATAATTGCGCACAACCAGTGCACACAATATAGCCAGAACCAAAGTGGTAATATACTCACGCCAACGCCCCATGCCTCAATGCTACATTTATAATGGGGACCATGAAAGGTTTTTTTCGATAATACTAGGGAACGTTTTTGAAAATTCGATTCCAGCGAATTTGCGAGGGATCACAGACAAACGACATTGTAGGCAAAGTGCTTTCACAGGACAGCCATACCGACCATGCTTTGCCAACGATATAGTCATTTTTTACAAAGCCCCAAACACGAGAATCACTGGACTGATCCCGATTGTCGCCCATGAAGAAATAATTTCCTTCGGGTACTTGAAATGTCTGCGAAGCTTCTGAATCTGCAGAAGACATAAAACGCACAGTGTATTTTTTTAGTCCATTGTCTTCCGTGAAGTATACAAAACTGCTTTCGTCAGGATCTCCCTCTTGCGGTTGCAAGTCGAAACCTTTTCCCGCGATGGCAATCCGTCCATTGTTAACGACGATCGTGTCACCCGGCAGGCCGATCAAGCGCTTGATGTAATAGACTTCAGGATTTTCAGGATATTTAAAAACGACAACATCCCCGCGTTGAGGTTCAGACCATTGCACCAACCAACGATCCATAAACGGGACACGCAACCCAAAAGACATTTTTTTTACGACAATATGATCATGAATTAAAAGGTTCGGAATCATGCTGCCCGAGGGAATAACAAAAGGCTCAATGAAAGCCCAGCGCACCCCAAGAACTAGGAATATCGGCAAAAGGAACGTTAGAATCGCTTGATTCCAAGTTCCCTTTAGATTTTTGCCGTTTTGATTTTCAGACATTTAGTTTACTGGATGAAAGAAGCGCTTCCAACGAAGTGTCAATGGATTACACAAGAATGGCAGACCAGGAACAGTCTCTTCACAACTTAGCCATACGAACATCGCACGCCCCAAAACATTTTGTTTCGGCATGAATCCCCATACGCGGGAATCAGAAGAATTCATACGATTATCACCCATCACGAATAAGTGATCATTGGGAACTGTCACTGGCCCAAAAGTTTCGTAGATATCCCCTTTGCGCAAAAGAATTGCGTGGTTTTTGCCACCTGGAAGATCTTCCGTGAACTCTACATAGTTTTCTTTACCATCGTTGATGTTGCCATCACGTTGAAAATCTTCATCCCGCAGCCAAGCAAAATCATCCATAGAGGCCGGGACTTTTTTCTCGACCGCAACGTCGTTGATATAAAGAGTGCCGTTTTCATAATAAATCTTATCCCCGGGCTCACCGACAATACGCTTAATGAAGAAGGTGCTCATATCTTTAGGATATTTGAATACAATCACTTCGCCGCGTTTTGGTTCACTGAACTTCACCATCCAGTTTTCACTAAAAGGTACACGCAAACCATAGGTCAATTTATTTACAAAGATGTGATCATGAATCAAAAGAGAAGGAAGCATCGACCCCGACGGAATCACATAGGCCTCTATGAAACCCCAACGGATAAACAAGGCGATAAAAACCGCCAGGAATAAAGAACCCCAGCCTTCAGACCAAAAATGTTTTGTGCGCCAGTCCCAGTTGTTCTTTTTTTCGTCACTCATGTTGTTCCTCCGGGAAAAGACTGAAATCCAGTCTTAATCTTCAACTTTTAGAATTGCTAAAAAGGCTTCTTGAGGCACGTCGACCGTTCCGATCGCCTTCATGCGCTTCTTACCTTCTTTTTGTTTCTCTAGAAGTTTACGCTTACGAGAAATATCACCACCATAACACTTCGCGGTCACGTCTTTTTTCAACGCGCCCACGGTCTCACGAGCGATAATTTTTGAACCAATCGCCGCCTGAATAGCGATTTGGAATTGTTGCCGAGGAATGAGTTCTTTCATTTTCTCTGTCAACTTACGTCCACGTGTCACCGCTTTCGTTTTATGGACAATCAATGACAGAGCGTCAATCGGCTCGCCGTTAATGAGGATATCTAATTTTGCTAGGTCTGATTCCTCAAACCCCATAAATTCATACTCTAAAGAAGCATACCCTTTAGAGATGGACTTCAGACGGTCATAAAAATCCATCACCATTTCATTCATCGGAAGTTTGTATTCGATGATGACCTTTTTATCGGTCACATATTCCATTTTTAGCTGAAAACCACGCTTGTCTTCACAAAGCTTCAAAATGCCACCGATGTATTCTGTCGGCGTGTGCAAAGTCACCTTCACGTAAGGTTCTTCGAACTTGGCAATTTGCGTTTCTTCAGGCATGCCCGTTGGATTTTCAAGCAACATCACCGTGCCGTCGGTTTTCGTAATACGATAAACTACGGTTGGTGCCGTCGTAATCAAATCTAAATTGAATTCACGCTGTAAACGCGCTTGCACGATTTCCATGTGCAAAAGGCCCAAGAAGCCACAACGGTACCCAAAACCAAGGGCTGCTGAT
>JABWCO010000066.1 GCA_013360185.1 Bdellovibrio sp. | reverse complement strand
AATAGAGACCGTAGTTGCCAACCTGATGATCCATTTTTACATCTAAGAAGGCACTTAGGAATTTGTAGAAAAGCCAGGACTGTAGTTTTTTAAAGAATTTTTCTTCGCGATGAGTACGACGTGCTAGCACGACGTCGTAAGTGCTGCCCGCTTTTTGTAAGAACTGGGGGATGTATTTCGGGTCGTCTTGAAGGTCGCAATCCATCACCGTAATCCAATCTCCTGTGCACTGACTTAAGCCCGCTGAAATGGCCGCATGTTGGCCAAAGTTTCTAGCTAAATTAAGACCCTTGGTGTGTGGATCCAATGCGCAGATTTCTTGGATTTTTGTCCAAGAATTTTTAGGGCAGGCATCATTTACAAAGATGATTTCATATTGGCAGTTGAGCTGGGCAAAAGTCGCAATCAGTCTGCTGTGCAGTTCTTTAAGGCTATTAGGTGCTCCGTAACTTGGTATCACAGTTGAAATCTTCATTGACTATCCTTGGTAGGTTCTTGATAAAACTCTTCTGAGGTAAACATGTTGCTTGATTCACCACTTGAGTCTCAAAGATTTAATATTAAAGCAGGAAAGCTTAAGATTTCCACCAAAAATGAATTAAAGGTGGATCTTGCAGCTGCTAAAGAAAAAGGATTTAATTTTCTTAGCTGTCGAATTCCGACCCAAGAGGTCTTTCTTTTTCAAGATCTTGAGTCGGCAGGATTTTTTTTGACGGACACGCTAGTTTATTACAAAAAAACTGTTCCTGATGAAAAGCTCACGCAGGCGTGGGAGTCTTGCCTAGGTAATAATCAGCATATTGAAAAAGTTGTCGCAGTCGCTCGCGAAGCATTCCAGGGATATCCCAGTCATTACTCAATGGATCTTAAGTTAAATCAAGATTCGGCAGGTGAGGTTTATCAAGATTGGGCGCATCGTAGTTGCCGCGACAAAACCATTGCGACAGATGTCTTGGCTACTTTTGAAGGAGGTCAGCTGGTGGCGTTTGTTTCGGTAAAAGATCAAATGAGCCACGGAGAGGTTTTGCTTGCAGCGGTGCATCCCGCATATCAAGGGCAAGGACTTTTGCAGAAATTGCTTCAGGCCGGATTGGCGTGGGCGCAAACCCAGGGACACAAAGAAATGTTCTATTCAACACAGCTGCAAAATATTGCAGCGCAGAAGGCATTGGTCAGGCAAGGCTGGGAGTTGTCTCACTCGTTTTATACTTTGCATTGCTGGTTATAGGGTCTGAACATTACAGGATGGGATCTAACTTCACATAATATTCATTCGAATCAATACCTTTAGAGAGAAGTAAGCAGCGCAAGATCTTTGTTATTATATGCTCTGGGAATTCGTCTATACTTATAGAAGAAGATTTTCGTCCAGCAGTTCTTTCAAGGATCCAATGCAGTATAAAAATAAAGTCTCTTATTCGGCTATATGGTTTTTAGTTTTTTACGCCTTTCTGTTTTTTAAAGCGGCCGTGAAGACTAAAATGTTTCCCGCCTTTTTTGGCGCCGGAGAATTGCTGTCGTTTTCCCTGTCGGTAATATTTTTGTATTTTTTGATCGCTGGGTTTGTGGTTTTAAGAATAAGACCGCTAAGCAAATATGCCGTGTTAATCACTTTAGTGTCGATGTACGGACTTCTGGGATTTTATCACTATAAAAGCACTCAATTTTTTGATTTCGCTATTCTTGCTGACCATGGTCTTTCGGTTTTAAGAAAAGGATCTTTTTTTGAATCTTGGACAGTCGTGAAAAGTATCTTTGGCCCAGCCGACTATCTGCGCACGGCTATCGCAATGATTGGAATGTATTTCTGTGTCAGGCGGGACCTTCAGAGCTACACGGGGCCAATTAGATTTGCGTTGCCGGTTGCCGTGATCAGTCTTTCAGGTATTTTATTTTTTGTGGCAAGTCCGTCGGACGAGCTGTCAAGTTTAAGCAAATCCGCTTTGTATCGAGCTCTACGTCTAGAAACCACTTTTCAAAGTCGCTACAAGCCTCGGGGGCCAGCTTCATTTTCTTTGATTCGTAAAATGATCCCGCAACATGGCTCGGGCGATCGTCCCAATGTTTTTTTTATTTTCGTTGAGTCCGTGAACGCGCGCTTTATCGAAGCCAAGGCCCCTAACGGAAAAGAGTATACTCCTTTTCTAAATTCCCTGATTCCGCAAGCGATGTACTTTGAAAGATTTTATGCGCAATCAATTCAAACAGGAAGGGGGCACTTTGCCAGTCTTTGCAGTTTGACCCCAAGCATTTATGGCAAAGAGTTCGAAAATTTTGTAGATCGTAGACTTAATTGTTTGCCAGAGATTCTGCAAAAGAACGGCTATTTTACAATTTTTTCGAAGGCTAACGAAGATATCAATTTTGATAATACTTATTCCTTCACGACGTCTCATGGTTTTAAAGAAATGAACACTATGAGTAAAGGTTGCACAGGGGAAGATAAGGACGTGTGCTGGGGATGGGGACTTCCTGATAATATTTTTTATCAGCGCTTTTTTAAGCACTTGTCTCAAACGCACAAGCAAGGTCCCGTATTCGCGAGCTTAGCGACGATCTCTAGCCACATGCCCTTTAACGAGGTGCCGCCAGCAGAACGCTATATCTATAAAAACCCACAAAGTCGTTTAGAACATTATAGCAACGCCTTGCGGGTGTCGGACGAGTATCTGAAAACTTTTTTTGCAGAACTTAAGCAAAGTCCTTATTCTAAAAATTCGATTGTATTTGTGATGGGCGACCACAGTTTTCCGATGGGGGAGCATAGCAACTTTCAAAACGAAATTTTTGCCTTTGAAGAAAATTTTCGCACTCCTTTGCTGGTCTTGGATTTTCGAGAAAATAAAAAGGTCCCTGCAAGTCGTGTGACGAGCGCTTATTCGCAAATACACTTGGCGCCTACGGTTTTGGATTTAGCTGGAATTTCTGCAAAGACAGCTTTTCAAGGAGATTCGTTATTAAGTGCACCACCAGAATACGTACATATGGTGCAGCCATATGGTGGCGTCTATTTCACTGTAATTAAGTACCCTTATAAGTACATGCTTTATGATCGCTCACAGAAGGAATATCTGTACGACCTCCAAAGCGACCCTCAAGAAATGACTAATCTGCTAGATAGTTGGACGGATGTAAATTTGTTGGAAAAGTTTCGTCACGAAGTGGGTAAGGTTTGGTCCAATTACGACGCGCTGTCGCAAAACAAAATATGGCCTAAAGAGGCCCTATTTTTTGATGACCCTTAGAGTTGTGCGAATATTGCGCGCAGGAAAGATAAAGGCATAGTGCTTTTCGTAGGACTCGTTGCCCATAATAAAGGCAAGAAGTCGCGGAATAAGACTGCGAATGGTTTTGTTGAATTCGATCTCGCTTTTAACTAGTTCAAACTCTCCGACCACATAACTTAAGTATTCGCCCTTTAGCATGCATCGGTACCAGCCGCTTGAAAAGTGCCATACGTGCGTAGGATCATTCCAGGAGTCAATCCACGAAAAATGCGGAGTTTCGATATAAACTTCAGCCCCGTGTTTGCAGATACGGTGAATTTCCTTTAGGAAGATTTTCGTGTCACCCACATGCTCAATAACTTGGCAAGACCGAGCAGCATCGAAGGTGTCGTCTGCGATGGGCCAATTTGGTTTATTGAAGTCAACGACCTGATCTACGCCCGGGAATTGATGAACGTCGACACCAAAAGAGCCAGGATATTTCTTAGGGCCGCAGCCAAGATCAACAAGTTTCATGCAAGCCAACCTAAAGGCAAAAACCGCCAAGTGCAAAGAATATTTGCATTACTTAGGCCGATAAAATAAGGTGAGAATTCGTTTTTACAGGTATTTTAGGTTAGTAGTATTTATGAAGCATCTCGTGTTTTTAACAGAGCATTTATCATTTGGCGGGGCAGAGCGTGCTCTTGTTGAATATTTGGTCAACATTGACCGCTCTAAATACAAAGTGTCGCTGATTTTACGCGATGACGCCGGACCTGATAACTACCTTTTGGCAAGTATCCCCAAAGATGTCGAAATTAAAATTTTGCATACTCACGACAATCGCGGCATAACGGCTTGGGGTCATCTACGTCGTAAATTAATGCCTAAGTGGGATTTAACTTTTCGTATTCACAAAGCCCTTAGAGAGCTCAAGCTGATTGCGCCGGTGGATTTGTTGCTCGATTTCACTTCGGTCCTTTTTAAGCAAGGCTTTATGTTTTCCGGCTATAAAAAGATTTATTGGATTCACGGTCCGAAATCGCACATGGGCACGGCGGAGCTTAAAAAGTTTTCTTGGCGTTTAAATAGTTACGATCTTGTTGCGGTGGTCAGTGACCATTTAAAACTTGAAATCGAACACTTATTGCCCAAATTCAAAAGTCGCTTGGTAAGTATTTACAATCCTTTCGATATTGATCGCATAATTAACAGCAGCTTTGATGAATCCGAACTTTCTGAAAAAGAACATGAGCTGATTAATCAAAGATATATACTTGCAGTTGGTCGTTTCGCGGTTGAAAAAGATTATTTCACTCTGGTCGAAGCTTATAAAAAACTTAAATCGCAAAATGTCGATTACAAGTTGTATTTGATTGGTAACGGGCCTGGCTTTGCTGATATTCAAGCTAAAGTCAAAGCCGAGGGCTTAGAAAACGACATCATACTTTTGGGTGCGAAAAAGAATCCATACATTTGGATGCGTAAGTCGATTTTGTTCGTGCACTCCGCTAAGGCCGAAGGCTTCGGTTTAGTCATCGTCGAAGCCATGGCTTTAGGAAAAGCAGTTATTTCTACCGATTGTCCGGTGGGGCCAGGGGAAATTCTTTGTCGCGGACGTTTTGGTAAATTAGTTCCGGTAGCGAATGCGGATGCCATGGCTTACATGATTCAAGAGATGGTTGATAATCCGGTCCTGCGTGCAGAGTCTCAGTCGTTAGCTGCGCAAAGGGCTAAGGATTATAGCGTGGATAGATTACTTCCTGATTTTTATAAAATCATCGATATCTAAAAAATAAGACCACCGCTTTCAGTGGTCGCCTGTCTTACATCTTTAACTTCTTAAAGATACTTTCCGGAATGGATTTAATAATTAACATAATGAAGCGCCAGAAGAACGGTAGATACACTGTATCTTTTTTGGCTTCAATGCCTTTTACGATTCCTTGCGCGACCAAGTTTGGTTTGGCCCACAATGGACCTTTTTTAAAATCCTTGGTCATTGGTGTGTCGACAAATCCCAATTTAAAATTGATCACGTGAACACCAGCAGTAAACAGCCTGTTGCGAAGACCATCCACGAAAACCGTCTTGCCCGCTTTGGCAGATCCATAAACATAGTTTGATTGTTTGCCGCGGTCGCCAGCGACGGATGAAATCACGGCCAAGGTGCCACTTTTTTGTTCGCGCATTTTTTGCGCTAAGAAGGTTAGTAATGAAACATGGCTGATATAGTTGCTGGTGATAATTTGCAGTAACTCGTCCAGATCGTTTTCAGCTTCAAGTTGGTTTCCTAAAACGCCGTGAGCTAACAGGATCACATCAACTTTTTGCAATTGGTTCCACACCTGAGCCACAGTTTTTTCATGAGCATCAAGATCATTCAAATCGTGACTGATATTTGTGACTTGGGCCGCGCCGTGAACTTTTAAATCTTGCGCAATAATGTCTAACATCTGGGTGTTACGTCCCCACAGAACTAGCTCAGCTTTCTCGTGGGCATAAATTTTTGCAACTTCTTGGGCGATGGCAGAGGTGGCGCCAATAATTAATATCTTTTTCATTTTACACGTCTCCAAAAACTAGATGAGAACTGAGGGTCCACGTACTGTTCGAATTCGGCAAGACGAGGATAGAATACTTTAAAACTTTCAGCACTCATCCGCGCGTCTTTCGCTGGATAGACAGATCCTTTAGCTTCACGCACGATGGTGTCACACTGTTCAAGAACTTTTAGTAAAGAGGGGCCATAGTTAGGGAAGTCTAAAGCCAGGGTGACCCCTTCTTGTGGGAACGACATGAGGCCCTCGGATTTTTTTGAGCCGAAGGTTTTAAGCACAGCCAGAAATGAACCCATCTGGCTTCTTTTCAGAATATCTAAAATTTGGGCCAGGGCTTTACCCGAATCATGCTTGTAAGGAACGACAAACTGATATTGTAAGAAACCACGATGGCCATAGATTTTATTCCAATGATGAATAGAATCCAAAGGATAAAAGAATGGATCATAGTGGATGATGTCCGTTCGTTGTTCGCTGAGGTTTTTACGAAAGTACATTTCGTTAAATGCACGAATGCTAAATTTATTTAAAATCCATTCCGGAAAAAATAACGGTACCGTCTTAATGCTGCTTAAGGCGTGAACTTTAAAGTTGTCTTGGGCCTGCGGGGAAGCAATTTTTCCGCGCATAAAAATCCCGCGGATATCAGATTGGTTGCTTACGCAATCGGCCCAAGAAACTGTGTATTCATATTGTTCCTCTGATTGGGCTGAAAGCTCAAAGAACTCTTTTAGTGAATAAAACTGGATTTGCTCTTGTTCAATCCATGCAGATGCAATTTTACTTAAGCGAAATTCAGCCCAAGTAATAAAACCGGTAAGGCCCAGGCCGCCGATGGTTGCAAAAAACATCTCTGGATTTTCTGTGCGTGAACAGATCAGGCGTTCTCCGTTAGAACGTAAAAGTTCAAAGCACACCACGTGATGACCAAAATTTCCGGCGGCGTGATGGTTTTTGCCATGCACATCATTAGCAATGGCGCCTGCTACAGTCACAAACTTAGTCCCAGGGGTGACAGGCAAAAACCATCCTTTGGGAACGATCAGCTGTAAAATTTGGTCAAATGAAACGCCAGACTCGCAACGAATGATGCCATTGCTTTCATCTAGTGAAATAAAATGATTTAGGCGAGAGGTGCCCAAAAGCAGGCCGTGATCATTTAAGCAGGTATCCCCATAAGATCTTCCAAAACCACGCGGTAAAATCGTATCAAATTCTTTTGGAATTAACGAAAGGCGAGAAAGCAAATCCTGATAGCTTTGATTTAAAGCAGAGGGATAAAGGCCCCAACTTGGCCAAGGGTCATTTTGAATTTCGTTCATGGCAGACCTGCAAGTACGAACGTGGCGCTGGCCACTAAATTTTCATTTGTGACCCGCCAAACGTCTTCGGTTAAAACAAGTTGAACAAAAGGGCAATTGGTGTGGGACGTAAATTTTTGAGTTGCCTTAAGATCTATTTGAGTATCTTTAGTCTTTGTCTCAAGGCAAAGCCAAGGCTTGCGGTCTTTACAAATAAGAAAATCAATTTCTTGCTTATCTTTATTGCGCAAATAATAAAGCTCAAAGATTCCTTCGCCAGTGTCTGTCCAATAGTGGCAAGCCTTTAGCAGATGACAGGCGATCATATTTTCGAATCTTGGACCAAGATCTTTAACGTCAGTCCAATCATAAAGATAAACTTTACCTTCTTTTTTTAAAGATCGCGGGATTGATTTGCTCCAAGGTTTTATTTCAAAAAAGAAGAAAAGTTCACTTAAATATTTAAGCCATCGTGTGACCGTGCCATGCGCCACTTCAAGATCTTCGCGAAGGCTTTGAACGCTCAGTGGACTTCCTACTTTCTCAGGCAGCAGACTTGCTAGCATCTCGACTTGGCTTAGCTCAAGCAAGCGACTGAGGTCACGAAGATCTTCTCTAATTATCTTTTCGTTGCGGCTGGCTCTCCAAATTCTTAAAATTTTCTCTGACCCAGAAAAAAAAGGCTCAGGAAAGCCACTGAGTGCCAGAAGTTTTTCAAGAGGTTCTTGGGGAAGAGATTTTTTAGGTTTAATAAAGATATTTTTTTTCCAAGTCTCCGGATCGACTTTGGGTGATTGCAAGATTTCGCCGTACGACAGGGGGTGTAGGCGAAAGTTAATGTAGCGGCCCATTAAAGAGTCGCCACCTTTTTTGAAAACATTCAGGCGAGCGCTGCCAGTGACAATAATATTAAGCTCGGTGCCAAGCTCGTCAAAGACCCCTTTAATCTTTTGTTTCCACCCTTTTGCTTTGTGGATTTCATCAAGAATGAGTAGATTTTTTTTATTCAATTTTGTTAGGTCGAACTCATTTTTTAGATCGTTGGGCGCCTTGGCCCATAGTTTTCGAAATTGGCTTTCATCCCAATTTTTATAGGAAGTGTGGTCATAGTCCTTTTTGTAGCTTTTGGCTAGGGTGGTTTTGCCAACTTGACGAGGACCAGAAACGAAGGCCATTTTGTCCCTGGATAGAGCTAGAGCCTTTAAGTCATCGTAGAGGTATCTTTTCACGGTCTCCGCCTTTTCGACTATTTTCACGCATGTCGTTAATTTGGTCAAGACCATTTTCGTGACTTACGTGAATTTGGTCGGATTGTGTCTCTTTAAAGGTCACAAGCTGACGCCGAACACTGCAGCCAGGATCAAAAGGCATCCCCAGCTTGTGGCATCTTTTACGGCAAAAAGCACAGGATCATCATTGATTTCATCACGGTTGGTTAGAAGCCACACTCGAGAAATCCAAAACAAAAACACTGGTGTTGCGAACCAAAGTGCTGCAGGGTTTTGATAAAGGGCTCGAACGTCATTACTTTGCAGGTAAAAGATAATAATTAAAACAGACAGCAGTCCAGACCCTACGCCCAAAGATTGGATCATGGAATAGTCCACTTGCCGATAGCCTCGACCATCCAAAGTGATCTTGTTTTTACTGCGCAGAATTTCAGTGCATCTTTTTACGCAGGCTAAGCTAAAAAAGAACAGGGTGGAAAAACTTAAAAGCCATTCCGAAATGGCGACAGACGAAGCCGCAGAGCCTGCAAAAATTCGCAGCGTGTACATCATCGAAAGAATGATGATATCAATCACCACACTTTGTTTTAAATAAAACGAATAAGCTGCATTAAGTATCAAGTAAGTCGCAATCCACGCGGCATACTGAGGCGGGAGTGGCAGGGATAAAAGAATCGCCCCTAAAAGAAGTGCCGGCAGTAAGACTAGGCCCCATTTTAGAGAAAGCTGCCCAGAAGCAAAAGGGCGATGTTTTTTCGTGTGGTGATTGCGGTCCGAGGATAAATCTAAAAGATCGTTGAGCACATAGACAAAGGACGCTGACAAACTAAAACCTGCAAAAGCCAAAAGACAATTTATAAAGACATCAGCATTTAGTATTTTATGTCCAGCAAGGGCGGGTAGAAAAACCAGGGCATTCTTCACCCACTGGTGGGGACGAATTTGCTTTATTAAAGGACGCCAAGGATTTTCATGGTCTTGGACAATTTGCGTGGGTTTATTCAATGCTTTAATTTTGCTCTGTAAAAGGACTGATGGATTCACAGCCACGATTTCGGTGGCATGTTCCCATAAAGCTAGGTCAGCGGGATTATCACCAACGTACGAAAAAGCAGAGCCTCCTATATGCGTTCGCAAAGCTTGAAGCTTGTTTTCGCCTTTTATGTTTTGTACGGCAGTGCTTCCCAAGGCCCTATCGAAAAGTCCCAGATGATTGGCCACGGCGTCGACCCACGCTTGCGGACTTGCAGAGGCTAGAATGACCAGTCCTTTTTGTTCGCGCCGAAAATCTTTGATAATTTGCAGGACAGTTTCACGGTAAGGCAGGGTGTGGGCCTGAAAGCTCGTGTTCGTGGCCAATTGATTTTTAAAATAAGCTTTGCCTTTAAAAAGCCATAAAATACTACGCAGGAACAAAAGTGGTTTCTTTTTTAGAAGAACCAACCACTGTTCATAAAGGGCATCAGTTTTAATAAGGCAATCATCCAAGTCACAAACAAGATACTGGGTCATGCAGCGAGTCTATAACGTCTTTTCCGAAAAGGGTATGGCGGAGCTTTTTCGGATGCGGTGCGCACCTCTGATCTCATAGATCCAAGTAGCCAGCTGTAGTCCCGCGATAGCTGCACACCACGCAAAGAACCGTTGATAGTATGCTGGAAAAAGTAGCATATGGAAAAGGACAAACCCTAAAACCAAACCCACTTGTTGATTGAGTAGGGATTTTTTTTGCGGACGGATGTATTTAAACCAGCACAGCCCGTAAAGCGTGAAAAGAATAAAATGCTTGTGGCCGACAAAAGCGCCAAAGCCCTCTGCATAGGCGTTTAGATAAGGCATGAGTGTCGTTTGAATGTGCATGGTCGCAGGAAAGGGATCAATGCCTATCAGGGTGAAATTGAAAATCTTGAGATACCCATAGTTGGCGTTGACCTTGTTAACATAGATGTACATCAGTGCAGGCAATACAAAGTACAAAACTGCCTGAACTTGGCGTTTGTTTAGGAACGAAAAGATCCCTAAGATTCCGGCGATAATAATAAAATCTGTTCGCACAAGGGGTAGTAATGTCAGTGGAAGTAATGTCCACCAACGGCGATTTTTTTGATATAGGTACCAAGCAGTTAATGCAAAGAAGGCTGCCATCGAGTCCGGGGTTGAGAGGCTAGCGACTTCCGTCAATCCTGCTAGGTGGAGAGCGAGCGGGAAGAGTAGGAGCCACCAAAGCTGAGAAAGGTTAAACATCAATCCTAAAACGAGAACGCAGAGTCCTGCAAAAAAACTTGCAACCCAGTAGGTTGCTTGGGCGACTGGGATTTGGAAGATTTTTGAGGTGGCTGACATGGTCCACAGATAACCCATGCGGATGGTATAAAAGGGCATGTGTTGTTCGAGGGACTCTGGATTGGTGGCAACGGTGGCGCGATAGGGGGAGGACTGAGTCAGCTCCCTGTAAACTTCTGAAGGAACGAATTTTTGGATGTCATTAAAAGTAACCTTTCGCAATTCTTCGTTTCGATAGTTATCACTATAATGTAAAGCGCCGGCGTATCCGATCATATCCCAATTCAAGTAAGGTGATGTTAGTCCGTATACAAAAACCACCAAGGCTATAAAAAAAATAAGGATATTTTGCGATCGATTCATATTGCTGAGGATCCGGAAAAGGATGAAGACTTCGCGGTCTTTAAGTACCCATAAGAAAAGCCAAGAAGTAAAAGTACATAGTTTCTAGCTTCATGCAGGCGGAATGTCGCATCTGTAAAAGAGCTGCACATTAATGCCACGATTAGTAGTATGGCTCCCAGGGCAACCTGTTTTTCCTTGTTGCTAGTTGCAACTTTTAAGCGACGGTGAAAATACACAATTCCTGTTATAAAGGCCCCTAGGTATCCAATTAATCCAAAAATACCAGCACCAGAAAGCACTTCTAAATATTGGTTATGAGCATGACCAACAATGTATTCCGATTCAAAGCCAAGTTTTTTGTAGTACTCTGGGTACTTGCGAACGTTTTCCTCAAAGCCGACTCCAAACCAAGGGTGATCAAGAAATATTTGTCCTGCGACCTTCCATACGGTCATCCGAGAAACTTGAGAATTGAAAGAGGAGGTATCTAAAGAATATATTATGCGGTCTTTTAAGTTGAAGACGTTCATAAATATACTGATAGCTAAGATTAGACCAACCGCGCCTCCTAGGATGATTGGTTCTTTTTTTCGTGTATAAAAGGCTGCGACGCAAAAAGCTGCGACCAGCGCCAACCAAGCACTTCTCGAGTAGGTTGCTAGAATCGTTATTAAGCCTAAGAGCAAAGTTAAAACACTCAGAGATAGAGCCTTTTTGTTGTTTTTTTCGAAAAAAGACAACCCTAAAAAATATGTCCAAAGAAGGCAAAAAGCTAAAGCATAATGATTTGTATTTTCGTAAAAGCCCATAAACCTTATATCTATGCCGAACGAACGTCCTTCATTTTGCGCAAGGTGGCGCTGAGTAAGCCAACATAATGTTAAAAGAGTTGGAAGGGAAAAAAGAGCGAGGCTGCCATTCTTTTTATAAAAGAATTGACCAAAAAAACAAGCGCCATAAAAACCAAAAATCCATCGTAAGCCAAGTATTTCACCCCACTGTTTTTCTAGCATAGGGCTATTAAAGAGATAACCGAGAAATCCCGATAAAAAAAAGAGTATGAAAAATAAGTTTACGGGGGACTCTTTAAAGTTGAGGTAATTTAGTAATAGTGAATTTTGAGTTTTTATCGACCAAGCAACGCCGACAAGGATAAATATCACGAATACAGAGTCTAAAGAATAATGGTTAATAAGATTCAGCGCTAATGAAAGTGGTAAGACAAAGAGTATGATGTTCGTTAGTCTAAGAGAGATAAAATTAAGTCGTGATTGATTCATATCAACAGGCAGAATGTTCTGGAATTTAAGAAATGTCCATGAAATTTGCGGCTGTGCGACGTGCAGTTCGTTGCAGACATTGGGGGCGATGCGCCATCAGGATCTCATTTGGGTAAACACTCAATAAAGAAAGACAATGTTTAAGGCATAGTTTATTTTTTACGTGAAAAAAAAGAAGGGGATTGTGTGAGGGAGCGAATAGCTATTGTGTATCGACCAGATATAGACGGGCTGCGTGCTCTTGCCGTGTTATCGGTGTTTCTGTTTCATCTTAATTCGGCGTGGTTACCTGGTGGATACACAGGCGTGGATGTTTTTTTTGTTATTTCTGGTTTTCTGATCACTCGAATTTTATGGATAGATATTGAGTTCGGTAAGTTCTCCCTAAGAAATTTCTATCTTCGTCGAATTAAGCGGATACTGCCTGTTTTCTATGCCTTTTCACTAGCCTCTGTTTTTGTTGGATTTATTTTATTGTTGCCTCAAGATTTTAACAATCTATTAGTGTCTATCCAGCGGGCAGTGTTGTTTAGTGCAAATCTCTATTTCGCTCAAAGTGCTGGATATTTTGATATTACTGCAGATGAAAAGCCCATGCTTCATATGTGGTCTTTGTCTATTGAAGAGCAATACTATTTTATTTGGCCACTTGCATTGCTAAGCTTAAGTTTCCTGTTTAGAAATTTGCTGAATTTACGAGTTTCAAGGCGAAAGTGGATAATAATACTTATAACTGCTCTTCTTGTAGTATGTGGCTTTGTTTATGCCCAGAATGTACTTAATAAGAATGCGGGTGATGCTCGATTTTATTTTTTGTTGCAGACAAGATTTTGCGAGCTGTTGATTGGTTCCCTAACGGCCTTACTGCCTATTTCTAATAATACAATTATTAAAAGAGTTTTCGCATATAGCGGCGCCTTGCTCACTCTATTCGGGCTATTCGAACTCAGCAAAGAGTCAGTATTTCCGGGTTACAATGCTCTTCTGCCTTGCTTGGGGGCAGCTTTAGTTATTTATTCAGGTCAAGGTACCAAGACGTCGAACATGTGGGTTCATCGGTTGTTGAGTTTAAAATGTTTGGTTTGGATTGGCCTAATTTCATATTCTCTGTATCTTTGGCACTGGTCTATTTTGGCCTATATGCGTTATGTATATGGAGTCTATTTGTTGCCTTTTCGGTGGATGATTCTGGCTGTCGGTTTGTCCTTTTTGTTTGCATTTTTGTCCTATCGATATTTAGAACATAAATTTAGGGCGGCAGATTGGACATTTAACAGGGCTTTTCTGGGCGCTTTTTTGCTCCCAGCTATTTTTATACTAATTTTGACATGGGTTTTGCAGAAAGTGGGATCTGCCGAGGTGCCGGCACCAGAACTATTAAGTTATGGAGAAGACGTTTGTCATGGGCGCATCCAGAGTAGGTGCCTCCGTGGGGCGCCGAGTGTCAAGCCTTCGGTCCTTGTGACGGGCGACTCGCATGCAGCTATGCTAAATGAGTTTATTGACATAATAGGCAAGCATGAAGGGTGGGCGGCAAATGTAGTTACTGCCAGCTCCTGCTCGCCTGTTTTTGGGTTGGATGTAAGTCGGATTCCCTTAACTGTTCGGCAACCTTGTCGGGAGCTGATTGACTATGTTCGCAATCACTATCGTGGTTACGACGCAGTATTTTTGTCGTCTTATTGGGCATTTCAGTTGGGGATGCTTCAAGTAAAGGCTGACAGCAATTATCTGGAAAAGCTTGAAGCAACATTGAGTCAGATTGCTAAGACAACTCCTGTTTATGTTTTTTCAGATATTTCTAAGCTTTCGGTTCATCCTTTTAGGCAAGAATATTTTAAAAAATTGGGACTTTCTTTTCAAAGACGAGTCCCTCAGGATTCAATTGCTGCCAACTTTATTGTTAAAAGTATTGCCAATAAAATTCCAAATGCACATTGGATAGATCTATCTTCGGAACTATCAATTTTTGATCAAGACGGTAGTGTCGATGGAAAGCCTGCTTTTTTTGATGAGCATCATCTAAATATTTACGGGGCTCGATTGGTCGGTGAGGCCTTTGTGAAGTCAGGACGGCAACTGCGTAAGTGAAGTTTCTAACCGTTATGTTTTGCGAGTTAGTATTTTTTTGCGTGGGCCACCGCGCGTTATCTATGGATGGAGAGTTTCGCCTTTCGTCGTCTATTGAGGCCCAAAAATTGCCTTGACTGATTAGTCTAATGTAGGGGCATGATGGAAAACATTTGTTTGGCAAATACATATTCTGAGAGTATTTATTTGTGTCCCCGCTAATTTGGAAGTCGCCCGGATGTCGTTTAAAGGAATCTCCTTAAGAAAAACGGGAATGGGCTGGGATAGTTTTTATTAAAAAATCTTATAACTGTTTGAGTTGAGGAAAAAATGTGCGGATTGTTTGGATTGTTGTCTAGTGAGCCTGTAGAGAGTGATGATCTTAAATTTTTGGTTAAACAGTCAGAGCAGCGAGGTAGAGATTCGAGTGGGGTCGTCTTTTTAAAAGAGGACCAATACGATATCCATAGGGCCGATTTTAATATTAATAAACTTCTAGGAAAATTGGGGACGTTGAATACGAACGTGATTATGGGGCATAGTCGTCTCATTACTAATGGGCTAAGCGACAATCAGCCGGTAGTAGAAGAGGACGTGTGTGTTTTGCATAATGGAATTATTGTCAACGAGGATGAGGCTTGGGCAAAGGCGGGCCTAACAAGAAAACTGTCGATCGATTCTGAGATTATTGTCGCGATTGCGAACAACCACATTAAAAATAAAGGCGATTTTGGCACTATTAAAGATGCTGTTTTGTCTGTTTGTAAAGGTGTTATCGCTTGTGCACTTGTTTTTCCAAAGTACGGGAAAGTTGTTTTGTTCTCAAATAATGGCAGTTTATATGTAGGAAAAAAAGGAAAAGCGACTTATTATGCCTCCGAGTTTTACCCTTTGTCTGCGCTAGGTTGCGAAAAGATCGTTCAAGTTAAAGATGACTCCTATATTATTGACATTCCGGTAAGTAAAAAAAGTTTTGCTGTTAAAGACGAAGCTGGAAGGAGTATGAATCTAATTCCAACTTTAATTTTAAATAATGAAGAAGAAGCTCTTTTGCTTTTTCCGGAAAATAAACTAAAGCGCTGTTCTAAATGTGTATTGCCAGAAACAATGCCATTTATTTATTTTGATCAGCAGGGCATTTGCAATTACTGCAAAAACTACAAAGTCAGAAATCGTGAAAAGCCAAAGTCAGAGCTATTCAATTTGGTTGAGCCGTATAGAAGATCTGTCGGCAATGACTGTATTGTGCCCTTCTCCGGCGGTCGCGACAGTTGTTACGCACTTCATTTAATTGTTAAAGAATTGAAGATGAAACCTATTGCATACACTTATGATTGGGGAATGGTTACCGATTTGGGTCGACGAAATATTAGTCGTATGTGCGCAGAGTTGGGTGTTGAAAATATTATTGTAGCTGCTGATATTCATAAGAAAAGAGAGAATATAGCTAAAAACTTGAAGGCATGGCTAAAGTCGCCTCATTTGGGAATGATCAGTCTTTTAACTGCAGGAGATAAGCACTTTTTTAGATACGTTGAAACGGTCAAAGAGCAAACTGGTATTAAGCTTAATTTGTGGGGAGTGAATCCCTTAGAGGTAACTCATTTTAAAACCGGCTTTTTGGGTATCAAGCCAGATTTTGAAGAAAAAATGGTCTATTCCAATGGAACTCTGAAACAGTTAAAATACCATTTTAAACGTTTTTCCGTGATGACAGAGAGTCCTGGGTATTTCAATAGTTCACTCTGGGATACGCTATCTGGTGAGTACTACCGAAGCTTCACAAAAAAGAAAGACTATTTCCATATCTTTGACTATTGGAAATGGGATGAGAAGCAGATTGACGATGTCTTAGCCTCTTACGATTGGGAGAGGGCCATAGACACTACCACGACATGGCGAATCGGAGATGGAACTGCGAGCTTCTATAATTACGTTTACTATACGGTCGCTGGTTTTAGCGAGCATGACACGTTTAGAAGTAATCAAATCCGCGAAGGAGAGATTACTCGCGAAGAAGCATTACGCCTTGTCGAAGAGGAAAATAGACCGCGGTATTCTAATATCAGATGGTATTTGGACGCGCTTGGCATGGATTTCAAAGAAGTTATTAGAATTGTAAATTCTATTCCTCGTCTTTACTAACTTCGAAAAAGGGGCGATCTTGTGTAAATGTTCTATTTTTTCTGGTGATTAGTTGGCGATTTGCCTTAACGCAAATCGCCAGGAAAAGTAAAATATTTCCAATCGATATAGAATGGGATTAGAGTTGGTCTCTCTCTTTTGGGTGGGGTTATAATGAGTATTTTGTTGTCGCGTCTTCAGTCTAAAAAATCCATTATTGGTATTGTAGGTTTAGGCTATGTTGGGTTGCCTCTTGCTTTAAGATTTGCAGAAGAAGGCTATTCCGTTCTTGGTTTCGATATTGATGAGTTTAAGATTCAAAAAATAGAAACTGGCGAAAGTTATATTGAGCATATTCCTACAACAGCAGTGAAAGCTTCTGTTGCGGCGAAAAAGTTTTTTGCTACAACTAATTTTTCTAAAATCTCTGATGTGGATGCAATTATTCTTTGTGTGCCAACGCCTCTAAATAAATATCGTGAGCCAGATCTAAGTTTCGTTCTGAATACAGTCGACAGTATTGTGCCATACTTACGTAAAGACCAAATCGTTTCTCTTGAAAGTACAACGTACCCTGGAACGACTGAGGAGGAGCTTAGGCCACGAGTTGAATCTCGTGGCCTAGTCGTTGGGAAAGACATTTATCTTGTGTTTTCCCCAGAGCGTGAAGATCCCGGCAACCCTAACTTTACAACGCGCACAATTCCTAAAGTCGTGGGAGGCTCAACGCCAGCGTGTCTTGAGGCGGGCGTTGCGTTATACGGTGGAGTGATTGACCGTGTAGTTCCAGTAAGCTCTACGCAAGCAGCAGAAATGACCAAGCTTGCAGAAAATATTCACCGCGCTGTTAATATAGGTCTGGTGAATGAAATGAAAATTGTGGCCGACAAAATGGGTATAGATATTCATGAAGTTATTGATGCGGCGGCAACAAAACCTTTTGGTTTCGTTGCATATCGTCCAGGTCCAGGCATTGGTGGTCACTGTATTCCTATTGATCCATTCTACTTAACTTGGAAAGCTCGTGAATACGGTATCCACACTCGTTTTATTGAGCTTGCAGGTGAAATTAATACTGCGATGCCAGGTTATGTAATGAAGAAAATTGCTGTTGCTTTAAATGACCGTGAGAAATCAGTTAAAGGATCTAAAGTATTGGTTCTTGGAATTTCATATAAAAAGAACATAGATGATATGCGTGAATCGCCCTCTGTCTTCTTAATGGAAAAATTGCGCCACGATGGTGCAATTGTTTCGTATTCTGACCCTCATGTTTTGGATTTCCCCATAATGCGTGAGCATCACTTTGAACTGTCATCTGTAAAGTTGTCTCCTGAAGTGGTCGCTTCCTATGACTGCGTTGTCTTAACGACGGATCACGATAAGTTTGATTACGAGATGATTGGTAAGAATGCGAAACTTCTAGTTGATACTCGTGGTAAGTATCGTAAGCCCCAAGCGAATTTAGTGAAGGCCTAAGCGTATGAATTTTGCGATTATTGGAGTTGGTGGATACATTGCGCCTAGACATCTTGAGGCGATCAAAGACATGGGTCACAATCTTGTGGCAGCCTATGATCTAAACGACTCCGTTGGGATCATGGATCGGTACTTTCCTGAGTGTCATTTCTATACGGATATGGAGCGTTTTGAGGCTTATGTTGATTCTGTCAAAGGAACATCTCAGGAAGTTCAATACATTGCCATTTGCTCACCGAACTATATGCATGCACCTCACATCAAATTTGCTCTTAGTCATGGTGCTCATGTAATTTGTGAAAAACCATTAGTGCTCAATGTTTCAGACATTGATGAATTGGCAAAGTACGAGCAAAAGTATAACCGTCGTGTTTATACGGTTCTGCAGTTACGTGTTCATGACGCTATTTTAAATTTGAAGAACAAAGTGGAGACCTCTACAGTCGCTACTCATAAAATTGAACTCGATTACATGACTTCACGCGGGGCCTGGTATCACGAGTCTTGGAAAGGTGATACGAGAAAATCGGGAGGATTGTCGACGAATATTGGTGTACATTTTTTCGACATGCTTACTTGGATTTTTGGTGAGCCTGAGGCGGTTACGGTTGTTGATTATTCTCCATCACTTGAAAGTGGAACTTTGAAGTTAAAAAAAGCAGACGTAAAGTGGTCTTTGACTATTGACCGTTCACGTTTGCCAGTCAGTGCTGTCGATTCAGGAAAAACAACTTTCCGCTCTATAAAAATTGATGGTGAAGAGTTCGAATTCTCTGAAGGCTTCACAGAACTGCACAAACGTGTTTATAAGGATATTCTTGAAGGACGCGGTTACGGTTTAGATGCTGCACGTCCTGCAATTAAAATTGTTGAACAAATCAGAGCTTCCAGATGAGCTATTTTAAACATGAGACAGCAATTGTAGATGATGGTGCTCAGATCGGTGAGGGTTCAAAGGTTTGGCATTGGACCCACATTTCGGGTGGTGCAAAAATTGGTAAGGGTTGTTCGTTTGGTCAGAATGTTTACGTGGGAAATCA
>JABWCO010000065.1 GCA_013360185.1 Bdellovibrio sp. | reverse complement strand
CTATTGAGGCAATACGACCAAAAGTGGAAGAAGAATTAAAAAAAGAAGGTTTTGGTGTACTTACCGAAATTGATATACAAGCAACCATGAAAAAGAAATTAGACAAAGATTATTTGCCTCATGTAATTTTAGGAGCTTGTAATCCGGTGTATGCCGACAAAGTATTGAGTATAGAACCAACGATAAGTACTATGTTACCTTGTAATGTTACACTTCGTCAGTTACCAAATGGAGATGTAGAAATTGCCATTATCGACCCATTGGCAGCCATGGGCGCAGTTGGTAACTCAGATTTAGAAGTACATGCTAAAGAAGTAAACGAAAAGTTAGAACGAGCGTTGGCTAATATTTAATCAGAACAATTCGTAAATAAACAATCGTAAATCGTAAACCAATGGACAAACACAGTTATCATGTTTCCCTAAAATGGGAAGAAGGAAGAAAAGGGATTTTAAATTCACAAAAGACAACAGAGAATTAGCTCATGTATCAAAAAAATGGTCTGGGATAGGAAAAGAATTTTTCACAAGTGCAGATAATTATGTACTGGAAATATTCAATCATGTTCCACAAGATGATGCTATACGGCCTTTAATTGTGGCATCTGTAATGTGTATTGATATGGTTTTTAAAGAATAATTTTTTTATAAATAGTATATGAACCGACCGTCTTGAAAGCAATTTTGAGACGGTTTTTTCTTAGTAGCACAATACCCGCGTGAGGGAATGAAGCGAAAAGCCCGCAGCAAAAAACACCAATTTTCTTAGACTCAAAAAGCGACCAAAGGGAGCTCTTTTGAGACCTTAGAAAATGGTGTTTTGGGCGAGGACTTGCAGCGAAAAGCCCGACCCGTAGCTTGTCGGAGGGTCACGCCCAAAATTAATTTAAATGTATTGAAGAGTTCTTTCCAAAGCCATTCCGCGGGAACCTTTGATAAGTAAGAAAGAATTTTGAAAAGGATTGCTTTTTAGATATTCTGCAAATGCATCAAAAGTTGGAAAGAAATTCAAGAATTGATGATTTTCTTTAACAGCAAAAAATTCTTTTCCGATTAGGTAACAATTGAAGTTTGCCTCTGTTCTGAGTTTTTGAACAATGTTTTTGTGTTCTTTAGTACTTTCATTACCTAGTTCAAACATATCACCAAGTATAGCAATTTTTGAATCTTTTTGTAAATGAATAAAATTTTGCAAAGCAACTTCCATACTGCTCGGATTGGCGTTGTAAGCATCTAGAATGATTTCGTTACTGTTTTTAATGATAATCTGCGAGCGGTTGTTATCTGGTTGATAACTTTCCAACGATTGCTTTATCTCACTATTTGCCACTTTAAAGAAATGTCCCACTGTAATGGCTGCAATGATATTGGTAGCGTTGTAATGTCCAATTAAATTGGATTGAATTTCTATTTCTTGGAAAGGCTCAAACGCGCCTGCAATAGAAAATTTCATATTGTGAATCAATCCATTTTTGATTACGTGCAGCAATCAGGTGGTGAGTACGAAGTCGTCCTGGCTTTGGCGATATTCCATCATTTTGTCAAAACTGAGGAAAATCTTCAACGGCTGAAGGAGCTACTGGCAGAGCTTCGAACCCGTGAGATGTATTTTCTGCCCCATCTTCCATCAGAGTCGCAGATGCGAGACGTCTATTGGAATCCCACTGAAAACGAATTTGTTGATTTCATTATTAAAAATTCCAGACTAACCAATGTTCGGCATATCGGATACGCAATGGATGGAAGATCGCTTTATCAATTGACTTAGAATTCCACCAATTGCTTTTGGCTTGATTATATTTGCTTTGGTTATGAAGTCATATAGTGAGAAAAACAGTGATTCGCAGCTACCTCTTGTTTCTGTGGTGATTCTCACAAGAAATAGAGCAGTTTCATTAAGACGGACTCTACAAGCGTTAAATGCGCAAGAGTATACTCGTTATGAAATCATTGTAGTAGACAATGGCTCAGAGGACAATACCGCGCAAGTGGTGCAAGAATTCTCAGCAAAATATATTTTCAGTTCCCCTACCAATGGCATTAGTCTAAGCCGGCGACTTGGGATAGATGCTACTTATGGCGAAATTATTGCCTTTTGTGACGATGATTGTGTTCCCGTTCCGGAGTGGCTGCAACATATTGTTCGGCGATTGGACAATGAATATGACCTTGGTTTACTCGGCGGGCAAGTGATCAATATCGGTTTCGATACAGCACATCAATATAAAGGTAGGCAGAAATGGACTAACAAGAACGGCAAGCTGACCTTTGCTGCTAATCCCAAAGAAGCCGACTTCTATGGAAATGCTAATCTGGCATTCAGAAAAGAATCTTATCTGAAAGTTGGAGGGTATGACCCTTTTCTTCGGGTGATGGAAGAAATTGATTTGGCAATGCAATTCCGCCGGCACGGGTTTCGCGTCGACTACGAGCCGGCGGCAATTGTGAGACATCACCATACCGGGGTAAATTACAAACGGGGGCGTTTTTTTTTCGACAATCATCTCATGCGGCTTTATTTCTATTTGAAACACTTTCGACCAAAGCGTTTTGCCGAATGGCTAAGTTTTTCGCGTCGAGAAATGCAGTTGGTCGGTGACGATCTTTATAAATGGTCGCGCGCCTTTGCCGCGGCTATACTCAAAGGCAATTTTCAACGATTTCTTAATGCGGTTATAGATTTGTTCAATATTTTAAGTGCGCGGTTGGCTATTCCGTGGCTACTTTGGCGTTTAAGCGATCAAGAGTCCATTAAAAAGAATAACGGATCGAGGCTTGAAAAAAACTCCCGCGTCGTCACGTCATGAATATCTGCTATATCGCTAAAACGGCGGTGCCTTCAAGCACGGCGGAAAGTATTTATGTGATGCAGATGTGCCAGGCTTACGCCAGTCTGGGGCATCAGGTTACTTTGATGGTGCCGAATCAGCCGGCAAAGGTCGACTTGGGAGGCAAGGATGTTTTTACGTTTTATGGATTGCGCCATCGGTTTGCCATCCGGAAAATACCTTTGCGGCAATGGTGTCCTGATACCCTTGGCCACGGCATGTTGCTGCCACTAACTATCTCGTCCACACGCCCGGACGTGGTGCATTCACGCAGTTTGGCCCCGGCTTGGGGACTGGCCAATTTGTTTCGGTTGCCAACCATCTTTGAAATCCATAATGCCCCCTCGCCGAACGCATGGCCAAAAAGATTGTTTGATCGGCTGATGACGAGCCAGTATTTGCAGGCGCTTGTTGTCCTGACCCAGGCGTTGGCAGACCATGTGAAACCAATGTTGCCCAAGCGCACGCGTGTCTTGGTTGCCCCTGATGGCGTCGATGCTGAATGGCTGGCTCGACCCAATTCACCAGAAGCAGCGCGAGCGGAACTGGGTCTCTCTCTCGAAAAGCGCCGTATCGTTGTCTATACCGGACATTTGTATCGCGGCCGCGGCATTGAGCTGATCATTGAGTTGGCGCAGAAAATGTCTGATCACTTATTTTTGATCGTGGGAGGGCGTGAAACTGACATTGCACATTATCGCCAACAGACGGGCCGTCTCGAAAATTTTTGCTTGGCTGGTTTCAAGCCGCCGGCGCAGATTATCACTTACCTCCAAGCCGCCGATGCGTTGCTTATGCCTTATGCTGACAAAGTTGAAGTGGCGGGGGGAGGCGATACCTCGTCTTTTTGCTCACCCATGAAAATGTTTGAATACATGGCTGCCGGCCGTCCGATATTATCTTCAAGTTTGCCGGTGCTACGAGAGGTTCTGCAAGATGGCATCAATGGGATTCTCCTGCCTTATAACGAGCCCCAAAGATGGATGGAAGCGTTGCAGCGCTTGCAACAAGATAACAAACTAGCAGAAGCTTTGGGTCACCAAGCGCGGCTTGATGTGCAACAGTACACTTGGGACAAGCGCGTGCAGAAAATTTTGGAACAGAGCGGTGTCGAAGCCTTAACGCAGCGTTGAAAAAAGATCACGTGGCAATCGTTATTTACAGAGGCCCTTTTCAGGGCCGGAGATTGGGTTTTCTGCTCGAGGCGATTGGCCAAGCGCACGATGAAGCAGAATTCATTTGGTTGTACCCGAAGTTCGATCCCAACACGCCGTTGCCATGGTTTGACCGGTTTATGGAGGAAAGGCCGTTCATTCGTCATCATTTTATTCTTGATGGCGCGAGAAGCGCTTTGGTTCCGACCATTCGTTATCTGCGACGACGCTATGCGCAACAATCGCGGCCAGTTTATGCCATCGGGTTTACGAGCTTGTGGTACGCGCGCACGTTGTGGCCCCGGCCGATTGTCTGGTGCATCCAGGGTATTCCGGAAGAAAAATTGATGCACCGGAATAAACTCATCGATCGCCTGTCGGTGGCAGCGACTTGGCGGACCGCTCAATCAGGCCCCAGTCCCAAAATAATTGTCACCGTTTCGGAGCGCATGGCCCAGTTCGTCAAACGATACTTTCCTCGTGTGACTTGTGTTGCGGCGCCGACTTGCGCGGATCTTAAAACCTTTCGTGCGCCTGCTGCCTCTGAGCGTAAATATCTGACCTACTTGGGCAGCGGCGCACCCTGGCAGAATCTCGGGCAGCTTAGCCAAATTTGGTCGGCGCTTTATCGCGCTGACCAAAGCCTCCGTTTCAAGGTAGTTTCAAAAGATAAAAGAACCGAGATTTTGAAATCAAATATTCCGGCAGAGGCCATCCAGATCATCGCGGCTGAAGGACCGAGCGAAGTTGCACGACACCTGTGGGAAGCCGAGCTGGGGTTTCTCATTCGAACCCCAGATATTGTCAACGAGGTGTCGTTTCCCACGAAATTTGGGGAATATGTAGCGGCTGGTGTACCGATAGTTGGGACTGATGTCGGCTGGGATTTTTCGCAGATTATCAAGCAGACGAAATGTGGCTTGTTGGTGAATTGGAACAGTGAGCCACAGGTGATTGCGCAGGAAATTCTGGCGTATCGGCGAAAGGTTGGAACGAATGGTGAAATCACAACCGCATGCCAACAGGCGGCAGCCCTTATGAACAAGGATGTATGGGTGACACGGCTCAGTCAGGCCCTAAAGTCAGAGGCAGCACTAATCTGACAAAAGGATGAGAATACTTATAGCCCCTCATGAAATCTGTGGGCAGATGGGTATGTTTGCCCACGCTATGCGTGAGTTGGGACATGACGCATTATCCGTCAACTATTACCGGCGAGAAGGCCCTCGGGTTTATACAACCGACCGTAATCTTAGCATTAGATCGGGGCGGCGAACTTTTAACAACAACTTACGCCAATTTCGATTCGTCCTTTGGGCCATGAAGAAATTTGATGTTTTCCATTTTTTCTTTGGGGAAAGCCTCTTTCCACGCCTGATGGATTTAACGCTCCTTCGCAAAATGAGGAAAAGGGTTTTCGTCCATTTTCATGGACGGGATGTTACCTCAAAAAAATTGCTCATACCTGCTCGGAAAGCAGCACTTTCGAAAACAACGGGCGCTGAAAAAACTCTGCCTCTTGCAACTTCTTCACAACTCGAAATGGTGTCGCGCTGGCGAAAATATGCGGATGCTCTCTTCATCTCGACACCCGATCTTTTGTATGTCGTGCCAGATGCGATCCTCGTTCCTCAACCAATCGAATTGGAAAAATGGCAATTCAATCCTAACCGATGTAGTACTGACAACAATCAAATCGTTATTGCTCACGCCCCAACAGATCGCGAACTCAAGGGCACTTCTTATGTGATTGATGCCGTTCAACAACTACAGTCCGAGGGCCTCGACGTACGATTAGAGCTTATCGAAAATGTTCCACCTGAGCAGGTCGTCGAAAAATTCAGCCGATGCCACATCTGTATCGACGAAATCGTACAAGGTTGTTACGGCCATGTTACTGTAGAGTGTATGGCGCTCGGCATCCCCGTCATTGCAAGGCTCGAGCCAATCTATGAATCAGTTTGTCCAAATGTACCACTTGTGAACGCTGACCCACAGACTCTTGTGCAAAAATTGAGGCTTCTCGTACAAGACAGCAATCTTCGGCAGAATTTGGCAATCGAAGGACGTAAATTTGTTGAGCGCCGGCACGATGTTAGGATAATTGCGGCAGACTTAATCAAAAGATACGCAGCTCAACCTTAAATGTTTTGTGAATGGTCGGTATTTCGATTGGGTAATGAACGATTTGCAGTACGCTATATTGAAGCAATCACATGGTGCCACAACGGAAGAATAAAGTCAACCTCCTATTCACGAGTGTGGGACGCCGAGTCGAACTGCTCAGAGCGTTCAAAAATGCTTATCAAACTCTGGGATTGAAAGGGCATATTATCGGATTAGATATAGACCCGATCGCGCCGGCGCTAAATGCCGTCGACCGTTCTTACATCGTTCCGCGTTTAAGCCATCCGGATTACTTGGAAACCCTTTGCCGAATTTGCCAACACGAAAACACCGATCTGATTCTCCCATTGATCGATCCCGACATTCCTTTTTTGGCCAAACATCGCGAACGCCTCGCCCAGACAGGTGCTAAAGTTGTGGCCGTTCCCGAAGCGTCGGCAGCGATTGCCGCAGACAAATGGCAAACCGGAGTTTTTTTTGGGGATCTGAATCTGGCGACACCCGTATCATGGTTGCCGGAGCAATTAAATTCCATTGAGACCAATTATCCTTTGTTCATCAAGCCGCGAAGCGGCAGCGCATCAAATCATGCTTATAAAGTGAAAAATGAAAAAGAACTGAAGTTTTTTCTGGACTATGTGCCTGATCCGATTATTCAGGAATATCTTGGAGGGACGGAAATCACCACTGATGTCGTTTGCGATCTGAATGGTGAAATCATTTCCGTTGTCTCACGAAAACGTATCGAAGTGCGCTGGGGCGAGGTGGCCAAAGGCGTGACCGTTTACGAGCCGGAAGTGACCGAGGCGTGCATCACGATTGCAAAAGTTTTGCACGCCATCGGCCCGATTACGGTGCAATGCATCATGAAAGAAGGCGTTCCTTATTTTACAGAAATCAATGCCCGTGTCGGCGGTGGCGCACCTCTTGGTATCGCCGCCGGTGCGGATTGGCCTAAGTGGTTGCTGGCACGCTTCGCCGGTATTCCGAGGGAAATCCCACCTTTGGGAAGCTATGAAAAAGGGTTGTATCTGAGCCGTTTTGACGAGTCGTTTTTCTTCTCCGAGGCGCACGTTGAGAAAATGGCAAGCCGTGATCTTTGATCTCGATGACACGCTTTATCCCGAGCACGATTATGTGCTCAGCGGCTTTCGCGCCGTGTCAAGCTGGGCAGAAACGCATTTAGGTATTCCAGCCGCACAGGGTTTCGTCGAATTGAAGGAATTGTTTGATCAGGGTGTGCGCGGTAATACGTTTGATCGCTGGCTTGCCTCTCATCAAATGCCGGTGAATGGCGCAGTACAAGAATTGGTTCGCATTTATAGAGATCACGCGCCAACTTTAACGCCGTTTCCCGAAGTGCCGGATTTGCTTTGGTCGTTGAAAAAAACGCATCGCTTGGGTCTGCTTAGCGATGGCTATCTTGAAGTGCAACAACGGAAACTTCACGCTTTACGCCTTACGCATTATTTCGACGCCATCATCTTTTCAGACCAATGGGGACGCGAGTCCTGGAAACCCTCCGTCAGGCCTTTTGCAGAAATCCTTGCGCGTCTGCGGACGGAGGCCAGTGCGTCGATTTACGTTGGCGACAATCCCACTAAAGATTTTCTCGGCGCACGTCAAATCGGCATGTTCACAATTTGGATTAAACGGCGTGAGGGATTTTATACTTCAATGCAACCGCCGACGGCAAACCATGCTCCTGATCTCGCACTGGAGTCCTTAGCGGAATTGAAGGCATTTCTTAGCTCCGTTAGGAGCGAAATGTTTATAGAAAAAGAGATAAATCAAAACAACGAAAACGCCGTAGGCGTGACATGTAATTTGCCGCCATGAATTCACATGCCGTTCCTACGGAGCTTGGATGAAAAATAAAATTCCCAGCTATAAACATTTCACCCCTTTGCGGGGTTTGGCTCATAAACTCACTTTGTTTTTTTCTAATCTTCCGATCTTTCTCCCAATTGCGCATTCTCCAAGTCGTTCAAAAACCTCAACGCCGTGGCGCGGAAATTTTTGCCTTTCAGCTCAACCAGGAGCTGAGACGGCAAGGCCATGAAACACGCCTCGTCTACTTGTATCCGCACAACGAAGCCTGCGGCCTGCCGGTGGAACATGGTGATCGTGTGCTCAACGGCAATCCGAATCACCCATTTGAAAAATTTCCTGGCGTCAATCCCATTTTGCTGCGCCGGCTTTTGCATGTCATCGCTGAGTTCAAGCCGGACATCGTGCAGGTCAACGGCGCACGAACGGTGAAATACGGGGCGTTTGCCAGTTACTTTTGTCGTGACGCTTCCTGGGCTTTGATTTACCGCAATATCGGCAATCCCAGCGATTGGCTTCATGGCTGGCATTATCGGATTTTTTATCAGAAACTCGTAATGCCCAGATTGCACGGCGTGGTTGGGGTCAGCCGCAAAACCTTGCAAGCCGTCAAAGATTTCTATGGGATTTCAGTTCCTATCAAGAATATTCCACGTGCAGTCGATCCGGAGAGTCTAATACCGGCGGCCTCGCCTGATGCTGTGCGTCTTAAGACGAAAACTCCCACAGACGCGCCGGTGCTGATTTTTGTCGGCAGCCTGACTCCCGAAAAACGATTAGATCGCCTGTTGCGCTTGACGCAACAGGTGCACTTGCAAATGCCAAAACTTCAGCTTTGGTTGATCGGGTCTGGTCCGCTGGAATCTACTTTACGGCAACAAGCAGATTCTCTTGGCATTGCAGAGAGCGTGAGTTTTTTTGGTACACAAAACAATGTGGCAGACTTTCTCAATGCTGCCGATCTCTTTGTGCTTACCAGCGATACCGAGGGAATCCCCGGGGTGATATTGGAAGCCGGTTTGTTAGGTCTGGCCGTGGTGGCCACGCGTGTCGGCGGCGTTCCGGAGTGTGTTTTGGAGGGTGAGACGGGCATGCTGGTTGACCGGCAAGATGAGCAGAGATTGGCCGAAGTCGTGTACGGCTTGCTGCATGATTCGGCCAGAAGGCGTAAGCTGGGAGCAAAGGCAAAAAATTGGGTGGCAGCAAACTTCACGATTGATAAAATTGCCGGCAATTATGTCGATTTTTATCACCATGTCCTGGCATCTCGCCACCGGATTGTCCCGGCCATTGGCGCATTGCATCGTGAATTGGCGTGACCGGTAAAAAAATCAAAATCCTCTTTGTGATCGACAGTCTGGGCGGCGGCGGTACGGAACGGTCGCTGGCTGAACTGTTGCCGTTTCTGATTCAGGCGGGCTTCACGCCGATTATTGCTTGCTTTTATCACCGAGAAGGGGTTGAAAGCGAAGTTATCCGCCAGGGCATCGACGTGCGTTTCCTTAAAAGCAAGGGATTGTTTACCTGGGCTCGACAACTGCGTCAACTAATCAAAGGCGAACGACCGGATATTGTCCATACGATGCTTGCAGATGCAAACCTTGCTGGTCGCTTGGCGGCCATGGGAAGCCCCGCAGTCGTTATCAGCAGTTTGGTCAATACCCCCTATTTGCCGGTGCGCCTTAAGGATCCAAGAATCAATGTCCTTAAGTTTCGGTTGGTGCAATTGATCGATACCTTAACAAGTCACTTGCTCACGACACATTTTCATGCGGTTTCACAGGCTGCCAAAGATGCTGCCGTCTCATCATTGAGACTTCCACCGGAACGCATCACCGTTGTTGAGCGTGGGCGTGATCCGAATCGTCTTGGTTTGCCCAGTGCTGAGCGACGCTCGCAAGCCCGGCAACGGCTTCAGCTTGCCGAGCAAGATGAGGTTATCGTCAACGTCGGAAGTCATGAATATCAAAAGGGCCAAAAATACTTACTCGAGGCTTTCGCCGCGATTTCTTCTGTTCATCCCCGTCTGATTCTTTTGGTCGCCGGTCGTCAAGGCAATCTGACGAGCGAATTGGAAAATTTTAAACATCAACTGGGTTTGAATGGCCAAGTACGTTTTCTCGGTCACCGCCAGGATGTTGCCGAAATTCTCGCTGCCGCCGATCTTTTTGTGTTTCCTTCCTTGTATGAAGGGCTCCCAGGCGCAGTGCTCGAGGCTATGGCCCTCGGCTTACCCATCGTGGCTTCCAATATTCCTCCGGTTCGGGAGATCGTCGAAGAAAATCGCAACGCGGTTTTAGTTGCACCGGCTTCCGCTTCGGAATTGACAAAAGCGATTATGTCGCTGCTTGCCGATCATGATAAAGCATTCGCTTATGGTAGACACAGCAGAAAAATTTTCGAAACACATTTTACTTTGCAACAAAGTGCTGCGCGCATGATTGCGCTTTACCGGAGAATTGCCGCAGTGGATAAGGTTGATTAAAATCAAATTGGAAATCCGGAAATTAATTTCTGCTTAAGATTATTTTGCGCCATCTAATCTTATGAAATCTCCCCTCGTAAGCATCGTGATTCCTACGCACAACCGGCCTACCTTGGCGGCTCGGGCCGTTGAAAGCGCACTGGCGCAATCCTATCGGAATATCGAAGTGCATGTGGTTGACGATGGCTCGCCCCCCCCCTTTGTACCCGAGAGCGCGAGCGTGAAGCTCACACGACATGAAGTTGCGCTCGGCGTGTGCGCTTCCCGAAATGCAGGATTGACAGCGGCCCATGGTGAATTGGTGACTTTCTTGGACGACGATGACATGCTCGATCCGTCTATGATCGAAAAATCCGTTGCTGCGCTCAACGAATCCACTTTAAAGCCGCCGGTCGCCGTTCTTAGTGGAATGCGCTGGGTGCTCGACAACGGGACAGAAACCCAGATTACTAAACCTCCACGAGAACTCAAGCGCGGGAGCAAGTGGTTCTTGGAACCTATTCCGGCTGACTGTTCATTCAGCACGCAGAACACCCTAGTTGTACCGAGGCAGGTAATCACAGCGATTGGTGGATTTGACCAAAACCTGCGAAGCCATGAGCACCTTGACCTTTTTCTTCGTTTGAACGCGGTCTGTTCTCTCGTTGGTATTCAAGAACCACTATACTTCTTTCGGCAACATGCAGGCGCCCGACTTACCAAAAACCTTGCAACTCGCGCGCAATCAATGGATTACGCGATTCGTAAACATTACGCCATATTGGAGGGGAATCGAAGGAAGCTCGCTCATCTTTTGTCGGCTACAGGAGCGGCGTATCTTCGCGCTGGCAATCGCTGGCCGGCCATCTGGTTTACACTCCGCGGCATCGCCAGCGACCCATTACGCACTCGAAATTGGTATTACTTTTTAGCGGCAGTCGTTGGGCACAAACCTTCCCGGTTCATCAAAAGCATTTTGCAACAGTGAAATTTCACAAAAAAATGACGTATTGTCATGTTGTTCATACTTGTTAATTGATTTTTATAATACGACAAAGTGCTGTTTGTATCATTGAGTTTTATCAAAGAATTGCTGCTTTCTCTCAAAACGACTTTTATTTGTGAAAATAACTTCCAACTTTAAAAAAGCATTGATCATTTTATATGGACTCGGTGTCCTCACTCTCTCGGTTTATTTCTTGTATTTTTATTTACAGCAGAAAACCATTCTTATTCTAAAAGACGCGATTTATTATCTTGCTATTGCTGACGGTATCTTGGAAAGTTGCGCGGTGTTGGACTTCTCGACCAAACCTGCTAGTCCCATTCTTACCCCTCAAAACGGAGTTGTGGCTTTTCACCTCATTTTATCTTCGCTTGGCCTGGATCATGAAGACAGGTTGATTGGCATTGCCATTATTAATTATCTCTTACATCTGAGCGCTATCTGGCCATTATATAAGATTGCGCGCCAGATAGGATTTCAGTCTACTTTCTTGATTGCCGCCCTGCTTGGCTTGTATGCTGGATCTTATTATCTCTATTACTACCAATTGATGGCCCTGAATGATGGTGCGTTCAACGCCTTATCTGTGTGGTTGGTTTATCTCATCATAAGCTCTTATAGAAACAGCATCGACACGTCACATCGGCTCGTAAAGCTGGGTTTAATATTTATCCTGACAATCGTCTTGGTTCATTTTCGAATTCAAGCTTTTACTATACTTGCCGCTGCAATTCTGGCTTCCATAATTGTGCGGCGATATGGTTTTGCTTTTTCGATGTTTGCCTCAATGATGGCCGGAATTGCTTCTCTGGCTCTAATATATATTTTTGCTGATACCAGTGGTATTCTGGGATATGCTGAAAATCGTAGAGCAATCATTGAGCTTTACAATCAAGATTTTTTTGTAAATCTGACCTTGAAAACCTATAGCGTATTTAATCAGGCGCTCTCCGAAGTTTTGTTTACAGATCTTGGGCCGTTCCGTAATTCAATTTATGTTTTTTTTCTTCTCGGAATCCCAATGGCTTTTTGTTCGGGACTCCGCCAGCAAAATTTTGCCGTGTTGTTTGTTTCCCTGCTCTGCTTTGTAGGTATTTCAGCGATGGTCTTCTTTCTTCTCCCGATTTCACGATACCTTGTATACTTGTTTCCATTTCTGTACCTGCTGATTTTGTTTTATAAATGGACTAGGCCAATTGGTTTTTTTCTTATCACCACAATCCTGATTCTATCATTCGCCAAATCAAGATTTGGCTTAAATATTCCTGAATCGGAAAATCACAAGTTTTGGCGATATTTGCATGAGCAGAAAATTGCCTTGCCGGCTGGGAATGCCTTGCTTATTTCAGAGGAACCACGCCGCCCTTATTTATTTCTTAAAACACGCTCTTTCGTGGGTGAGCTAACCTGGGAGAAAATCAAAACGCAACAGAGTCTTTTTCTGGTTGGTAGCCGAGGTTTTATACAAACAAGCTTAGAGCAAATAGAACATTTGGCAAAACAGAAAGAGAACAGCGCGTTCAAGCATCGCAGCTTAACCCCCGGCTACAACGATCCCGAAGGCTTTCAATTACTCGAGCTCTATGGGTTTGCAACAAAGGCTTTTTAGGCATTCTTAGCCGATCCCAATGCACAAAAACGATAAACTGCTGGTTATCATGCCGGCTTATAACGAAGCGAATAATATCGCTAGTGTCATTACTGAATTGAAATCAACGGAACTGCCCTTAGATATATTGGTTGTTGATGACGGTTCCACGGATGCCACGGCCGAGGTTGTTTCTTGTCTTGATGTTCACCTTATTCGCTTACCTTTTAATCTAGGAATAGGCGGCGCCGTACAAACCGGTTTTCGCTTTGCAGTTCAAAACGGTTACGATATAGCCATTCAACTGGACAGCGACGGGCAACACATTCCGCAAGAAATTCCGAAATTGTTGAAGCCTATACTAAGGGAACGAGTTGATATGTGTATAGGGTCAAGATATTTGCAACAAACTGAGTATCAAACACCGCTGTCTAGAAGAATAGGGATGATATTTTTCTCAATAATAAATTCACTGTTGGTTGGGCAGCGCATAACTGACAACACTTCTGGCTTCCGAGCATTTAATAGGAGAACAATTGAATTTCTCGCTGAAAACTATCCAATTGATTACCCTGAGCCTGAGACAATTGTGATGCTGGGCCGTAATGGATTTCACATTCAAGAATGTGCCGTAAACATGCGCAAGCGAAAGTCCGGTGAGTCATCGATTACAACGCTGCTTTCGTTTTATTACATGTTCAAAGTTCTGCTTTCGATTACAGCCGCCCTATTCAAGACGTTCAGAAAAACGGGGGCCTTAAGTCTATGACACTGCGCATTCAGTTTTTATCATTGATCTTCAGCCTTGGCACAGCCGCGATTGTTTTCGAATTGATTCGGAAAAGAAGAATAATGGAAAAATATTCTTTGATATGGTTTGGCTCGGCTATCGTTCTACTTATCCTTACGGTGTGGAAAGATCTGTTAGAGAAGTTTGCGACATTTCTGGGCATTTATTATGCCCCATCTGCATTGTTCACTATTGCGGCATTTTGTGGCATGGCTATGCTGTTGCATATTACCGTTGTAATCTCACGATTAACCGAGCAAAATAAAACTCTCGCGCAAGAAATCGGCTTGTTAAGACATAAATTACAGCTTCTAGAACAAAATGATCAAAGTGTGTAAGTGAATCACTGGCTAACCGTACTCAAAAGCATAATATCCGCCTGGAAATGTAGATTTTAATTTACATTTTGACAAAAGTAACATCGCGCCCGGATTGGCGAATACTGCTGACAAGTGGTATTCCATTCGCAAGGGATATAATCTATGAAAGTATCTTCTAACATGAAAAGATTGTTAATCTTAAGTTATGGCATAGGAGTATTTGCTCTCTCTGTTTATCTGTTGTATTTTTATTTCAAACAAAACTCCTATGTGCTCCAAGAGGACTGTAGTTACTATATGGCCATTGCAGATAGCATAATCCAGTCCGGAAAAATGTTAAACATATCAACCATTCCTGCTGGTCCGGTAACCACTCCCCAAAACGGAGTTGTGGCTTTACATCTTATCTTATCTTTGCTGGGTTTTGCACCTGAAGACCGCTTGATTGCAATTGTTTTCATTAATTATTTTTTACACATAAGTGCTGTTTATCCACTATACAAAATAGCTCGGTGCGCCGGCCTAACTCAGGCTTTGCCTTTGGCGAGCCTATTAGGTTTATATATCGGGGCGTTTAATCTTTATCGGTTTCAATTGATTCCATTTAATGATGGAATATTTAATTCACTTTCGCTATGGCTTGTGTATTATTTGTTGGTTGCCATCGACGCAGTAGAGAACAAGCAATCAAATTCACTGCGAAAAATAGAACTACTTCTGCCAATGGTCTTGGCGGCTATCCTTGTTCATTTTCGATTGCAGACTCTTTTTGTCGTTGGGGCTGCGTTGCTCACACTCGTTCTCACAAAAAAGTATAATCGAGTTATGTACGCCGTCGGGTTGCTATTGGTGGCATTAGTTTCGTTGCTTTTACCATATAAGTGGATTGATATTTCTGGTATCTCTGCGACGAGCGGCTTGTGGATGTCAGCTTATGGAGTGTTCAATCACGATTTCTTGGCGAAACTTCTTTCAAAAATGTGTTGATTGGTGCGGCAAGGAGATCCCCTATGTCTTGTTTGTTGATGGCGGCTTCCCGGTAAACTTGATTTACTGCACCTTTGCTCTCGCTCTTATTGCAGGTTTGGTCAGCGGCATCCGACAAAACCGCGTAACGATATTGTTTATTTCACTTATATGTTTTGTCAGCATGGCTGGCTTGATTGCTTTCATCCTGCCTCTTTCGCGTTATGCTTCTTATCTGTTCCCACTTTTTTATCTACTTATTTTATTGCCAATTAGAATGCGACCAATCGGCTATGTGTTTGTTGCTTTAGTCCTGACTATATCTTTGGCTAAGCTTAGATATGCCGGAAATATTCCGAAACCAAGTCACGATCAGTTCTGGTTGCATTTATATGAAAAGCCTATATCACTAGATTCTGACAATGCCTTGTTTTTCTCAGATGAGCCTTCGTCACCGTATTTAATTCTAGGAGCTCGGAGCTTTGTTGGGGAACTAGCTTGGGATCAAATTTTAAACCATCAGGTCATTTTTTTGTGTGGTGATGAAAACCTAAGATCAAAGTATTTGACTCGAATTCAATTTTTAGCAGATAAAGCTAACTTTACTTTCAAAACGCGAGATTTTAGCCCTGATTATAAGGATAAAGAAGGCAATAAGCTCATTCAACTCTATGACTTTATACCAAAGAAATCATAATAAACCTTCTTCTCGTTGATGTATCCACGAAAGCCTAACCATCTCAAAGTTTTAATCCTAATCAAAGGCCTCGGCCTCGGCGGCGCTGAGCGATTGATTGTGGATTCCCTGCCATATCTGAATCGAGAGCAATTTGATTATGAGTTCGCCTACACGCTGCCCTGGAAGGATTTTTTAGTCCCTACTATTAAAAAATCAGGCTTTCAGGTCCATTGTCTCGGCATGCAAAAGACCTGGCATTTCCCTTTGATGCAACGGCGCTTGCAAAAGCTCATACGAGAACGCAGCTTTGATTTGATCCACGCTGATTTACCCGTGACCGGTGTTTTGGCCCGTTTCATGGGCCGCAGATTCGGCATACCGGTGATTTACACAGAGCACAATCTCCAGGAGCGTTATCATCCGCTGACCCGGCGCGCCAATGCGCTGACCTTTGGCTGGAATGATTGCGTGCTGGCCGTCTCTGAGGAAGTGGCTACCTCCATCAATCGTTGTGGTTTAGGCAGAAAAACCAAAGTAAAAACTTTGCTCAATGGCGTGCCGGTCGAGCAGGTCAGAGCCGAGGCCGGCAATGTCAATGGCTTGCGTGAAGAATTCGGCATTCCCAAAAATAATCTGATCGTCGGAACGGTGGCGGTATTTCGCCGCCAGAAACGGCTGCAAGATTGGCTCGAAGTTGCCAGCCGAGTTACGAAGCAACAAAGGAATGTCACCTTTCTGTTGGTCGGGCACGGGCCGGAAGAATCCATGCTGCGAACCAAGATAAAAGAATTGAAGCTCGAAAAGCATGTGTTGATGCCAGGCTTTCGTCCGGATGGCAGAAGAGTCATGGCACTGATGGATGTCTTTTTGATGACTTCGGAATTTGAAGGTCTGCCTATGGCTCTGCTGGAAGCAATGGCTTTGCACAAGCCGGTGGTTGCTACTTCGGTCGGCGGCATCCCGGAAGTGGTGAAGAATGGAGACGAGGGTTTTCTAACCCGCGTCGGGGCGGTTGATGATTTGGCGGAGTGTACGACCAAACTTTTAGGTGATCCACAATTGCGCCAGCGCATGGGTGAGAGAGGAGCGGCCAAGGTGGAGGAGAAATTTCACATCAAGCATCGCGTGAAATTTATCGAGGTGCTTTATTGGGAAGTTTTGGCGAAGAGAAGCCGGCAGGCCGTGAACAGTAAACGGGTGCTGGCATTAAGTTGAGGTGCTTTTTTGTGCCAATGTCAGAACTCACCCCCCAGCCCCTCTCTTAAAAAGAGAGGGGAGAGAAACCGTGAAATCGGGATCGAAAAGTCCCCTTCTCTTTTTAAGAGAAGGGGATTTAGGGGATGAGTTCAACAAGATTTTGAACAAAAGACCATGACTGACGCTACAAAAGTAAATGTCCAGGATCGCTCGGCTTCCCCGCCACCTGCCGATCTCCGCATCTGCCGGTACAACGCCGAAGCGATTCCTGAGGTATTGAAGCTGGTGAAAGTCACGCTTGGCAATGAGGGAGCGGTGCGCAAGACCGAGGCCTTTTGGCGCTGGAAGCACGAGGACAACCATTTCGGTTCCTCTTATGGCTTGTATGCTCAGGATGAAGCGCAAGCGCTGGCCGTCGGATTACGCGTGTTGATGCGGTGGCAGTTTCGTGCGAAGGACGGGCAGATGCAACAGGCAGTGCGGGCGGTGGATACGGCCACGCATCCAGCCTATCAAAGGCTGGGCATTTTTTCCCAACTCACACGGCAAGCCGTTGAGGATTTGAAGCAAGAAGGTGTGGATTTGATTTTCAACACCCCCAATGCGCAGAGCCTCCCCGGTTATCTCAAAATGGGCTGGCAGGTGGTGGCGAAATGGCCGCTTTACATTCGCGTCTTGAAACCGGCTCGCATGTTGACTCGACGCCTTAAATCCATCGCGGTCTCACAACAGATCATCAAATTCGAGGCGTTTTTTGCGCCGAATATCATGACCTGGCAGGTCTTTGCAGCGCGCTACAAAAAGGACATTCCGAATCTCGTGCTGTACTGGGAACAGCAACGCCGGCAAACCGGCCTACGAACGTTTAGAGATTTTGACTACATTCAATGGCGCTATGGCCAACATCCGCATTTGACCTATGGATTTTATGCATTCGAGCATGGCGGTCGACTGGCTGGATTCGCCATCCTGCGGCCGAATTGGCGCTATGGCTGGCAAGAGATGGTATTGACCGAGATGTTTTTGCAGCAGCCGGATAAAAAATTGGGGAGAAGCTTTCTCAAGAATCTGACCAAACAATTGCGCGGCGATTATCTGGTGACGCACTTTTCCGCGCCCACCTTCGAAAAAGCATTATTGCGGCGAGCCGGTTTTTTGAAAGTCCCGAGGCAAGGCATGACTTTCACCGTCAACCCGTTGAGCGCTCGTTCGCAAAGTGCGCTTGTTGCAGCATCCTGGGATTTGACTTTGGGCGACTTGGAAATTTTCTGATGGAACGCCATCTCTCCTCGCTCAATCTCCTGAGCCTGATTTTCTTCATCATGGCCTTTGCCTGGCTGGTGCCAACCGCAGAGTGGATTCCCGCGTTGGCCTATCTGGCATTTCTGATCCTGATTGGAAAGTTTTTGTACGAGCAGGTGCTCAAGCCGCATGATCCAACGTTTTCGCCGTCACTCTTTTTTCTCGCCTTTATGGTCAAAATACTCGGCGGCGTTTCCCGCTATTGGATGGTTTTGGATCTTTATGGACGCGGCGATGCCTTGCGCTACCACTGGGAAGGTCAGGAATTGGCAGCATCCTTTGCCGGATTTGATTTTTCAGTATTGGGCGATATACAAACCGGCACGGCCACCATGAGCGCTGTGACCGGCTTGCTTTACACATTTTTGCCGGTAAGCTTGTTCGGCAGCTTTTTGTTTTTTGCAGCATTGGCGTTTGCCGGCAGCCTGCTTTGCTACTGCGGTTTTCGCGTGGCCTTTCCGCAGACGAATCCGAACCTGTACAGAATCCTGATGTTCTTTCTGCCTTCGGTTTTCTTCTGGCCCTCCAGCTTGGGCAAAGACGCCTGGATTTTTTTTGGCAGCGGCTTCGTCGCGTATGGCCTGGTCAAGTTTACGCGATTGAATCAGCTCTCCGGTTTAATTACCCTGGGAATCGGCCTGGCGCTGATCGGCTTGATCCGGCCGCACATCTCCGCTTTTATGATGCTGAGCCTGGCCGTGGCGTATCTGCCTTTCCTTTTTCGCAGTGTTAGAAATCCGCAGCACCTGCTTTCGTGGCTCGTGGGTGGAAGCATAGCCGTAGTCATGGGCATCTATGTCCTGCAATCCGGTTCAGACTTTTTGCAGGCGCGCGGTCTTGAAGAAATCAGCGAGGCGGGG
>JABWCO010000064.1 GCA_013360185.1 Bdellovibrio sp. | reverse complement strand
CCAGTCCGCCCTCCGGCAGGTCCAGTGAGCAGAGAACCGCGTGCGGCTCCTTCTGGCGGATGGCCTGCAGCGCCTCTTCCAACGTGCCCGCCTCGATCGACTCATGCCCGGCCAGTTCAATGGTATGGCGCACCACCTGGCGATGGAACCGCACCGGCATGACAATCAGAATTCGCTTCCCCGTCTGCCGCTCCTGCGAGCGGCGCCGGAACCACGTCGGGTCGGCCGCCTGCAACACTTCGGGCAGATTGAGCAGATCGACCACCTTGCCGCCAAACACGGCCGAGCACAACAGCTTCGGATTGGCCACCATGCCCCGCGCCGTCAATTCTCCCGTCTGAATGTCCACGATGTGATCCACCGCCAGGCCGATGCGGCGCATCTCCTGGTTGATGACAATGACCGGAATGGAGGCGCGCGCGAAACAACCGTCCGCGCTCCCCGGTTCGATCACCTCGGCCAGATTCGCCAGCGGCAGCACCCGCCCGCGGTATTGCATCACCGGCGCACCCGAAGACCATTCGATTTGCGCGCCGTCAAAACGCTCCAGCCGTTCCACCAGCGCCAACGGAATGCCCAGCCGCTGCCGGTCTCCGCAGGAGAAGATCAGCATGGTCTGGCGCGTGCCCGCTTGGCCTCTCGGGGTGGACTCGGCCGCTTCTTCCCGATGCTCGCCCGTGCATCCGGACAGCCGCGTGAGACCGGCCACGTCGAGAATCAGAGCCACGCGCCCGTCGCCTAAAATCGTCGCTCCGGCAAAGGCCTGCATCTGGCCCAATTCGCGCCCAAAGGGCTTCACCACAATCTCGCGAATCGCCACCACCTTGTCCACCACCAGCCCGAAGCGCCCCTGGTCGGACTGCACAACCACCACATTGGCAGTGGATTGTCGTGTTCAATAATGCCGTCGTATTCGTGAAACTTTTCTTGTTTGTCGCTCATATTATTCTCCGTCTTTCAACAAGGGCATTTGTTCCATGCGGTGATACAGCGGGGTGCTGGATTTGCGATAAACCCAGAACAACACGCCGACAAAGAAACAGAAAAAAATTAAAAGGCCCATGGCTGTTAAATGAGTGTCCGTAAAATAGGCCAACCCTAATTGTTTCATTGTGCTTTTCCCTTCTGACCCAAGGCCTGTAAGTAAGCAATCAATGCTACGATCTCTTTTTTCTCAAGACCTTTTGGGGCACCGTTTGATTCTAGATCAGCTGCGATTTGCTGTGCTTGTTTTTGTGCATGAATATCAGCATTTGCAATCACGTCTTGATCGTAAGGAACGCCCAACATTTTCATCACTGACAGTTTTTTGCGCAAGACTAAGAAGTCCGTATTTTTTTCAGCCATCCAAGGATAAGCCGGCATGATACTTTTCGGCGTTACCGCGCGTGGATCCATCATATGGCTGAAGTGCCACAAGTTTGGATATTTCTTGCCGACGCGAGCCAAGTCAGGACCGGTACGTTTTGAACCCCATTGGAAAGGGCGATCGTACATGGATTCCTCGATTGTCGAGGCAGGACCGTAACGTAAAACTTCCGCAGCAATCGGACGGATTTGCTGTGAATGGCAGACGTAACAGCCTTCTTTGAGATACAAATCACGACCGGCAAGCTCTAACGGAGTGTAAGGATCGGTGATGTTGTTTGGATTGACGTATTTGTGCAATGAAAGAGTTGGATAAATCTCGATCACCGAACCAACAGCGATAGCTAAGAAAGCCAGGACTGAGAAAACTAATCCCATGCCTTCAAGTTTTCTGTGGGCTTCTTTGGTGACTTCGTCGAAACCTGTGCGTTCCACAGCGACAGCCGCATCAGGCACATTCTTCGGAGCCAAACTGATTGTTTTGTAGATGTTGTAACACATGATTAGGAAACCAGTCAGGAACAACAAGCCACCCAAGGCACGCACCCAGTAAAGAGGCACGATGCGCACAACAGTTTCGATAAAGTCTGGATAAACTAAGCTGCCTTCTTTATCAATTGCCAACCACATCAAACCTTGTGTGATTCCTGCGACAACCAATGAGATATAATATAACAACACACCTGTCAGGCTGATCCAGAAGTGATTTTCTAAAAGGCTTTTAGAGTACAGTTCTGTTTTCCATAAACGCGGAACGAGATAATAAATCATCCCGAAAGAAAGCATCCCATTCCAGCCTAGCGCACCCGAATGCACGTGGCCGATGATCCAGTCAGTATAGTGACCTAAAGCCGAAACGGACTTGATCGAAAGCAAAGGTCCTTCGAATGTCGACATACCATAGAACGTCAATGCCGCAACGAAGAACTTAATGAGTGGCTCCGTACGCAGTAAATGCCAAGAGCCTTTTAAAGTTAAAAGACCATTGATCATTCCGCCCCAAGAAGGCGCCCATAACATGATCGAGAAAATCATGCCCAGTGTTTGGGCCCATTCAGGAAGTGACGTGTAAAGCAAATGATGGGGACCAGCCCAAATGTAAATGAATACCAGAGCCCAGAAATGCACAATCGACAGGCGATAAGAATACACCGGACGATTCGCGGCCTTAGGCACATAGTAATACATTAGACCTAAGAACGGAGTCGTTAAGAAAAACGCCACCGCATTATGTCCGTACCACCACTGCACCAAGGCATCTTGAATACCTGCGTACACGGGATAGGACTGCAAGAAGGTCACAGGAATTTCAATCGAGTTCACAATGTGCAACACAGCCACAGTGATGATCGTTGAAATATAGAACCAAATGGCGACGTACATGTGCTTTTCACGGCGCGCACGTAAGGTCATAAAATAGTTCACAGCAAAAACAACCCAGATTAAGGCGATGGCGATATCAATCGGCCATTCCAGCTCGGCGTACTCTTTGGACTGGGTGTAGCCCAAAGGCAAGGTGATTGCTGCGGAAAGAATAATTAATTGCCAACCCCAGAAGTGAATGCGCGAAAGCACATCCGAAAACATGCGCGTTTTCAAAAGTCTTTGAGAAGAATGGTAAATCCCGGCAAAGATCGCGTTCCCGGCAAAAGCAAAGATCGCGGCATTGGTGTGCAGGGGTCTTAAACGGCCAAACGTAATCCATTCCAAATTGGCGTTCATCGGCCAATAGGCAAGCTGTAAGGCGGCGATAAGACCAAAAAGAAAGGCTGCGCCTCCCCAGATCATGGTCGCCAGAGTAAATTTTTTGACGATATCATCATCGTAGTAAATCTTCTCGATGAGATTCCCAGTTGTGTTCACGATTTTTTCCTTTCGTTATCATCACTTAAAATTCTATGTGCAGGTGTTTCCAAGTCATCAAACTGACCCTTGGAGGTGGCCCAGAGAAAGGCAAACACAAAACCAATCCCTAAAAGTAACGCCATGGGGATCATCAAAGTTATAATATTCATCTTAACCCCCAAAGAGATGACAAAATAATGGCCAACGAGCTGATCGGCATTAATATCGCGGCCAGCATCGGATTGATAAATCCAAGCAAGGCTAAAACTCCGCCAACGCTGTTGTAAACCAATGAAATAGTTAAATTACGTACTAAAACTTTACGCGTTTGTTGCGATAAGTCCATTAAATCAAACAACGGAGTTAGCCCTCCGCGCATGAAATAAATGTCCGCGCTTTGTAAGCTCAGATCCACGCTGCCTTTGACGGCGATACCGACGTCGGCAGTTTGCAAACTTAAGGAGTCATTGGCCCCGTCGCCGATCATGCAGGTGTCTGATTTCTGTTCTAAGAAGGATTTTTTGTCTTCCGGAAAGAGCTCCCCAAAAGCCTGGCCGCGCGGGATGCCGCAGGCTTCAGCGACCTGGTAGGTGCGGGATTTCTTGTCTCCTGACAAGACGAAACACTGGATGCCCTGTCGTTGTAACCTTAGCACCGAGGCGCGGGATTCCTCGCGGATCACATCTACGAAATAAAGACGGCAAATGCTTTCCCCATCCTTGACCACTTCGATGGCCGTTTCCACCTCATGTAAACTTTCAGAAAGATGGCGGATTTCATAGGTATGACCATCAATCACACCACGCACGCCACGCCCTAAAATTTCCTGGGCATTGTGGACAGAAGGCAGAGTATGTTGTGGGCTCCACGCTTGGCGCAAGGCAAAGGCGATGGGGTGATAGGACGGGGCTTCTAAGGTCAGGATAATGTTTTTTACGTCTGATGAAATCTCGGCGGGTTCACAGTGCGAAAGCTTTAAGTTGCCCTCTGTCAAAGTACCTGTTTTATCAAAAAAGACATTTTTGATTTTTAAAACACGCTCCAGACTGGTGGCGTCTTTTAACAGAATTCCCAAGCGCTGTGCCTTTTTTAAGGCTAAGCCAAAAGTCAGAGGCGAACCAAAGGCCAAGGCGCAGGGGCACGCCAACACGATCAAAGCCAAAGAGCGATTGAAGGCCTCCGTCGGGTTGATTTGTAAGTACAGTACGAAGAATATCAAAGCGATGGCAAAAACAGTGACGATCAGTTTTTGCGCCAGGCGATCAGACAAGGAAATAAACTGACTTTTTTGCATGGCCCCTTGATCGAGCTGGCTTAAAAGTTGTCCCAATTTGCTTTCGCTAAAGGGCACTTGCACCCGCACGACAATTTCTGAATCCAAAACCTTGGTGCCAGCAAAAAGGCCCATGCCTTTGGAAAAAGTTTTGGGTAAGGACTCGCCATTAAACAGCGACATATCCAAAGTTGCTTGGGCGGATTCTAAAGTGCAGTCTGAAGGCAAGTTTTGGTGACGTTGGACTTTTAAAAGATCGCCGACTTTGGCCACGGACCAGGGAATACTTTTTTCCTGACCGTCTTCTAATAAAATATACTTTTCGGTTTTAAAAAATGATTTCAAGCGTGTGGGCGATAGGTAATTTTGCTGCACGCGTTTTAAAAGATAGCGAGCTGACAGAATAAAAAAGATAAAACTTGCGGTGCTGTCATAATAAATTGCGCCATCTCCGCGGACCAAATTCACAGTCGACAAGAAAAAGCCTGCAAGCATTGCTATAGCGATCGGCAAGTCGACATTGATGACTTGGTATTTTAAAGAGTTCCAAGCGCCACGATAAAACGGAATGGCGCTGTAAAACAGAATCGGTAGGAACAATAAAAAACTGAGAAAATTAAAAACTTGTGCCCAGGTTCCAGCCAAGCCCGCATACACTGGAATTACAAAAAGCATGATATTGCCAGCACAAAAGCCGGCGACGGCGATACGTTTTAGGTGCGAGCGGTTTTCCTCTTTGTATTTCTCTGCCAAGTTGTCGTGCGCCGAAATCAAGGTCGGTTTGTATCCCAACTCTTGAATCACATGGGCCGCTTGGGCTAGGGACGCGCCTTCGGCAAGTTCCACAGCGACCGTGGATTGACCGAAATTCACCCGCGCACGGCGGATGCCACTATAGAAGCTGGGCAGTTTTTCTAACAGATGGACACATGAAGAACAATGCAACCCTTCGGCAAAAAACAGAAAGTTAAAGTCCTCGTGGGTGGTGTGGCGGTAGATGTCTTTAAAATCCGCTTGGTCCAAATATGAAAAGGGGTTTTGTTGTTGTGGTAAAATCGGCAAGGCTTGGACCTGCGTGCTCAACAATTCACACGCGCGACAACAATATTCCGCACCCGACGTCGGAATGCCACAATAGCCGCAGTTTGTGTTCAGTTTGAGCTCCATTTTCATGTTCTCCATCTGAGATCAATATGCCCACGAGATCAATCACGATCTATGACGGCTGTCATAGATTGTTAAATTTATGAAATGGGGGAAATGGGGAGTATACTAGACCGGCCCGGTGGAGAAAATGGGTCAAAATGTTGCGGGAAAAATGGCCTAGTTTGATCTTATTGATTATCGGCGCGCTCGCGCAGCTTATCCCGCGACAAAATGCGGATGTTGCGCCCATCAGTTTGATCGATCAGGCCGTCTTTTTCAAAGTTGGCCAAAGTACGAATCACAGTTTCAGGCGTGGTGCCTGCCCATTGAGCAATTTCCCGGCGAGTCCAATTTTGGTGGGTAAAGTGATCTTGCAGGAACAACAGGGCTTCGGCGATGCGCTCCGGGGCTCCTTTGTCCATTTGATCCATCCACTTTTCTTCAGCCAAGCGCAAATCTTTCGAAATATGCGAAAGCAATTTCATCGCCAGGGCGGGATGTGCTTTAAAGATATTCATGATTTCTGCTTTGGGCACAAAACACAGTTCGCAGTCTTCCACCGCCACGGCGGAAGCGTGGTACGGTTCGGAAGCAAACATTGAGCGATAACCTAAAGCTCCACCTGGGCCCACCAACCGTAAAGTGTGAGCCGCCCCCGTTGCGCTGGTGACTTCCAATTTGACGAGGCCCGATTGGATGGTGAAAATCCCTAGGGGATCGTTGCCTGCGTAAAAAATCACCTGGCCCGCTTTAAAACGGCAAGTCACGCGCGCCTTTTCCATCATCAAAAGGACGTCTGGAGAAGAGCATAATAAGCTGTCCACGCGCATGCCGCAGGTCTGACAGTTTCCGTGGTTTTGCGCAGGGCCGCAATCGTTTTTTGAAGGCATTTTTGCAGCCTAACAAAAAACTTCTAATTAGTCATCGTTTATACAGAGGGTGCGATGTAAAAGTTCGGCGTCATTCTGACCTTGGTAAAGGGGCGTATTTAGCCTCTGGGCCGCTAATAAAGCCTCCGGTGCAAACTTCCAAGGTTCGAGCGCCTTGCCGTAAAGGTGAGTAAACTCTTGTTCCCCCGCCATGGACAGGGGGCCGTTCATAGAAACTCCCTCACGTCTTTTAAAATACCCTAGCAGTACCGCTTTGAGTGTTTTTAGCAGGTGCAAGGGGACAGAATTCATGTCCGACATTAGGTATTCGAACTCTTTGCGAAAAATCTCATCGCGGGCCAGCATGGCGCGGATCTCGCGACTTTTCTGAATCAATTCTAGCTTTTGGCAGAAGAGAATTTGCGCTTGGGCTTTTTCGGGGTCGGCAAAAAAATGATCCGCGTGGATTAAATCGTGCACGATAAACCCTAAAACGTCGCGGCCTTCTGCGACGAAGCTCTGCATCTCTTCCAGGCTTACAAGCATGCTAATGCAACGAGAGCCTTGGGCCTGCATGCGCAAGACGTCTGCCGGAGAAGGGACGTTTTTTTGTAATACTAAAGGATAGATTTTATTTTCCCAGGCCAGCAGCGAGCGCGCCACGGACAGCGGGATCGAGCGCCAGCTCAAAGCGCAGAATGCGGGCAGAAAAGCCGCATGGGTGGGCAGTCGGTTAAGAATTTTTGCATCCGCCAAAGGTGTCGGTAAATGCGCGCGCAGAAGTTCCAAAAAATCTTCCACCAAAAAGGCCTCATCGCGCGCAACGCCTAGGGGGAAAAGGTTGTGCGGGCCGCCTAGGAAATCCTGCGGGCGGCGCAGAAATGAAAAAATAAAAATATAAATCGCCGCAATTTCTGGATCGCTCAAGCGTTTTTGCTGCCACAAGGGGAAAAATCCCTGAAGACACTTATAAGCTTGGGCAGATTGATTTTTCAAAAAGTCGTCATCCAAAAGGCGATGCTTAAAGCGGCCGGCACGTAACATAATCTCTGTTTTATGCAAACCTCTAACAGAATTCAAACAATTATGTCGTTGCCAGATGATTCGGGGCCGCATCTAATTAAAGTATCCAAAAAAACTTCCAAGGGATGGGAGCATTCTTGAGAGCAACGATTCTTGTGCTGCTGCTGCTGACGGGATCTGCGGTTTTTGCAAGCTCGGCCAATGACGGTTACTTTACTGTCACGGAGCCGACGAAGAAGGCGGATACGTCGCCCGCTTGGCAAGACCCTTTGCACGTTGTCGAAGAATTTATCTCTGAAAATGAAGCCGCCCTCGATGTTCGTAAAGCCACCAACTCACTGCTGGATTTTTTGTATCACGCTGACAGATTTGGTGCAGTGACAGAACCCTACAGTCGCTCGAAACACTTTGGCACTTGGATCCGCGATCCGCGCGAAAATAATTGTTACAACACGCGCACGCGGGTTTTGATTCGGGATTCGTCGGTGCCTGTGACCTTCCGTTCGTCAGGATGCGCAGTCCATGCGGGACATTGGGAAGAACCCTATACTGGGCGCGCTTACACACAGGCCAGTGACATCCAAATTGATCACTTTGTGCCGTTAAAAAATGCCTATATCAGTGGCGCGTACAAGTGGAATAAGACACAGCGTTGTCTGTATGCCAACTTTATGGGGAGCGAGTTTCATCTGTTGCCGGTCTATGGACGGGAAAACAGCATGAAAGGGGATCGAACTCCCGAAGGATATATGCCCCCGAACCGCGCTTATCAATGTCAGTACTTGCAGCAGTGGTTGAAGGTAAAATTGATTTGGAATTTGGCCTTAAGTGAGTCTGAAAAAGACAGCATTTTAAAGCTGGTGCAAGAAAATCACTGTGACTCTGCAGGTCTGCAAATAAATTCTCGGGAACTTGCAAAGTTTCGTCAGGCCATCGTCGATAATTTAGAAATGTGCCGTTAATTTAGTTGGTGTCGCAACAGTCTTTGCTTAGACTCTAGCTATGACTTATACAACAATTGAACTTCTTGGTGCTGTTTTTTTTGCCTTGGCTGTGATCCACACTTTTTGTGTCGGGCAGATTCTTAAAATTTCCCATCGCTTTGCGAAAGATTCTTTAGCTAGCCATTTTTTTCATCTTTTAGCCGAAATCGAAGTGGTCTTTGCGCTGTGGGCAGGGGTTTTTATGCTGCTCTTCGTGGGTTTAGAAGGCTGGGACGCGGCGCTGAAGTACCAAAACTCGTTAAACTTTGTAGAACCATTTTTTATTTTTGCCATTATGGTGGTCTGTTCAACGCGACCGATTTTAACCGCCGCTCGCCAGGGTATTTTATTTTTAAGTCAGGGATTGCAAAAAATTTTTAGAACACCTGCGGTCTTAACCGACTTGTTTGTTGTTTTGTGCGTGGGGCCGTTGTCGGGCAGTTTTATTACCGAACCTGCCGCGATGACGGTGACAGCCTTTATGGTAAATTCCATGTTGCGACAAAACTCTAGCAAAGTTCTTTACGCCGTGCTTGCGGTCCTTTTCGTCAATGTCTCTATCGGAGGCGCGTTGACACCCTTTGCCGCTCCTCCCATTTTAATGGTGGCTGGCAAGTGGGGGTGGGATTTTAATTTCGTTTTTACAAACTTTGGTTGGAAAAGTTCGTTGGCCGTGGTGGTGAATACTTTGGGTTTGCTGTTTTTATTTCGCAAGGAATGGTCACAGAACTGTCACACGCTTAAAGATGTCGAGACTCGCTTAGCGGGTGCTCAGGCGGCCATTCCTAATTTTATTATATTTGTGCATTTATTCTTTTTAGCGGGCATCGTGGTGACCGGGCATTATCAAAATGCTTTCTTAGGAATCTTTTTGTTATTTCTCGGCATTGCTGCCGTCACCCAACGTTATCAAGATGCCCTTCGTTTAAAGGAAAGTCTGTTAGTGGCATTATTTTTAGGCGGAATTATTCAATTCGGGGCTTTTCAAAAGTGGTGGCTTGCTCCGTTGTTAGCGCACATGAGTGAAGCCCTGTTGTTTAAAGGAGCCGTGGCTTTGACGGCGATCACAGACAATGCAGCGCTAACCTATTTAGGATCCCAAGTCGAAGGTTTAAGTGAAGCCAGTCGCTATGCCCTTGTGGCCGGCGCGATTGCGGGGGGAGGTCTTACGATTATCGCCAATGCCCCCAACGCAGCGGGATATTCAATCTTAAGCCATAGATTTTCAGACGGGCTAAAACCGTTGAATTTATTGATCGCGGCGGTGCCACCGACGGCCGTTGCTGTTTTGTGCCTGTGGCTGCTTTAAGAGCGGGTGGGTGGTTCGGCTTGGGCCTTTGAAACAAACAAGAAAATATCTTACGAAGGGCTAGACAAAGGGTCATTCTTTTCCTATCCTTAAAAAATCTCACATATACAGAGAGGAGGATTCCATGATTTTAAAGAAAACAATGCAAGCAGCGATGGGTCTTTCTCTTTGCCAAAATTAAAGATCTTCGTCGTACACAGGGCGGATCGCGGAATTCTTTCAAATTTATTTTTTTAGTAGCTCCCTGAGGGGGCAGTACAGGTTCTTATGAGTTTTTTTAAACGCATCTTGTTTTTTGATGTCAGTCCTTTAATCAAATTAGCGCGCTCTCGCCATATAACGGAAGCCGATGTTTTGCCTTTACCAGAAGACATTGATCCAAAACTAACGTTGGTGCCGACAGAAAAATTGCGTTGGCACTCGCCCAAAGCGCTGCTGTTTTCATTTATTTCCGTGGTTGGAGTGCACTTAAAACCTGCCTACTTCTGGTACTTTGTCAGCTCGGCCCTGTCTTTGTTGTCGCCGATTTTGGTGAATCGTTTTGTCAGCCTCATTGCGGCAGGTATTACTCCGGAAACTTTAAAGCCCGCTATTTTTTATGGCGCGGCTTTAGGGATTTGTGGACTTTTATCAGGCGTGCTGTTGCAGCAGTTTTTTTACAATGCGCTAAAGGGCTATCAAGTTATTACTAATATACTGAACGAAAAAATATTTCGTCACAGTCTTAAGTTAAGTCATTCGGCTCGGCAAAAAAACCAGATTGGTGATGTGGTAAATCACATGAGTTCTGACAGCGAATCGGTGTCAGATTTTTCATTCATCATTGCCGATCTTGTGATGTCTTTATTCTTGATCAGCGGTGTCGTGGTGATGCTATTTTATTATATCGGCTGGTCGGCGTTGGCTGCATTGCTGGTGCTTTTTACGTTGGCGCCATTGACAAACATCGTAGCCAAAAAGTTCACACATCTTGATGAAGAAATGATGAAACACCGCGATCGTCGTGTCAATTTAATGACTCAGGCCTTAAATGCTATTCGCGTGGTGAAGTATTTTGCTTGGGAAAAAAGTGTTTCTAAGGAAGTCACAGAGGTTCGTGAAAAAGAACTGAACAGTCGCCGCCGTTTGGCTCGGGCCGAAGTTATTTCAGGACTTGGATATGCGGCGGTGTCCACCGTGGTTTTATTTGTCGCTTTAGCCACCCATGCTTTGCGTGGGGAAAAGTTAGACGCGGCTATTATCTTTACCTGCATTTCGCTGTTCGGTCTTTTAGAAGGACCCTTCGGGGACTTGTCGCGTCTGATTTCACGGTACACCAATGCTGTTGTTGGTGCCGGCCGTATTTTAAATTTTTTAAAGCAAGATGAAGTGGAAATTTCCACTGAAGAAAGTTCGGCGAAAGAACCCCTGGGTTTGCAGGTGCATAAGGCTTCCGTGCGCTATCCCGGATCTGACAGTGATGTTCTGAAAGATATTAATTTTGCGGTGAAGGCCGGGGGATCTTTAGCGGTCGTGGGGCCGGTCGGTTCGGGCAAGAGTTCCTTATTGCTGTGGTTGTTACAAGAAATTCCTGCGAGTGCAGGTCGCTTTGAATTTTTGGGCTTGCCAGAAAAGCAGCGCCCGCGCATGGCCTATGTTCCGCAAGAGGCTTATATTATTAATAGCACGTTGCTGGAAAATCTGTCCTTCGGTGAATCGGTTAGCAAAGAAGATTTGCGCCGGTCTTTGCACAACAGCTGCTTAAGTCGAGACCTCAAAGAATGGTCGGGTGGTTTACGTACAGAAATTGGTGAAAAGGGAGTGAACCTTTCAGGTGGACAAAAACAACGGGTGGCTTTAGCGCGGGCTTTCTTGCGCAAGCCCCAAGTGGTGCTGCTGGATGATCCGTTGTCAGCGGTGGATGCTGAAACAGAAGACCTTTTGTGTGAACGTCTGATTTTTGGTGCGTGGCAGGACACAACACGCATTGTGGTCACACATCGCTTGGAACATTTGGCGCAGTTTGATCAAGTATTGTTCCTCGAAAATGGCACGGTTCAGGGCTTAGGAACTTTCCAAGAACTTTTACAAACTTCCCCGGCGTTTGCAGATTTCTATAAAGAACACGGGAAGACCCAAGGGGAACAAGGCCCGTCGTCGGTCACCGCCAACAGCGTTGCCGAAGCCGCCGTGGCAGAGACTTCCGAAGATGTGACGGATGATAAAAACAATCGTGTCACCGAAGACGAAGATCGCGAAGTAGGGGCGGTGAAGGGCTCTGTGTACAAAGACTATATTAGTTCTTTAGGGGGCGATAATCCAAAGACCAAACCGCTGATCTTAATGACTTTGTTGATCGGTGCGATCACAGCGGCGTTGCTGCCCTTGTTGCAAAAGGCGTGGTTGTCTTATTACTCCGATCATCAGTCCGAGTGGGTCGCAATTTCTGCGGTGGGAATTTATGGCATACTTGGGATTGTGGTGCTGGCGGGAACCTTGGTAAATCATTTGTTCTGGTTAAGTCGTGGCATTCGTGCGGGTAAAAATATGCACGACAAAATGCTAAAAAGTGTTTTGCAGTCACCGGTGCGCTTTTTTGATTCGACTCCCGTAGGACGAATCTTACAAAGGTTTTCGCGGGACATCGAATCCGTGGATGTTTATTTGCAGTGGAGCTTTGATTCCGCCGTACACTGTGCTTTGCAAATCATCGTGTCGCTGGCTCTTATCTTAGGTTTGATGCCTTTGATGATTTTTGTCATCGCACCGATCATGGGTTTGTATTACATTTTGCAGCGGGATTATCGTCGCCCGGCCCGGGAAGCGAAACGTTTTGACAGTGTGGCGCGGTCGCCGCGTTATGCGCATTTTAAAGAAAGTTTGCAGGGACTTTTAGTTATTCGCAGCTTTAATAAAGCGCCGTGGTTTACGCAAAACTTTTATGACAAGCTCGCGCACAGTCAAAAAATGTTTTACGCCCACTACATGATCAATCGTTGGTTTTCTTCACGCATCCCTTTGGTAGCGGGTATGATTTCTGTTGCCACTACGATAGGCGTGACATTGACGGCATACGCTGGCTTGATGGACGCGGGGACTGCGGGCTTAGTGACGATGTATTCCTTGTCGTTCTGGGCATATTTAAATTGGGGTGTTCGCGTATTTTCCGACATTGAATCGCGTATGACCTCGATTGAGCGCTTAAAGTTTTTTGCGAACTTGCCAGGGGAAGTGGACGTAAAAAAACCTTCACCAGAACCTCTGCGCCCAACGTGGCCTGAGTTTGGTAAGATCCGCATTGAAAACTTAAAAGTGCGTTACGCAGAACATTTGCCGTTGGTCTTAAAAGGAATTTCCTTCGAGGTCAAAGCGGGCAGCCGCGTGGGGATTATCGGTCGCACAGGATCTGGCAAAAGCACCTTCTTCCAATCCCTGTTTCGTTTTATCGAAGCCGAAGAAGGTGTGATTGAAATTGATGGTGTTGATGTGGCCAGTGTTCCGCTGGAAAAACTAAGACGAAGTCTGGCGATAATTCCTCAAGATCCAACTTTATTCATGGGGACGATTCGTAATAATTTAGATCGCTATGAAGAATATTCTGACGAAGCTGTCATCGGTGCGTTGAAACATGCCTCGTTGTGGAACTTTGTTTCAAGTCTGCCGTTGGGGTTGCAGTCGCCAGTCACCGAGGGCGGCCTGAATTTAAGTCAGGGGCAGCGTCAATTGCTGTGTCTTGCGCGGGCACTGTTGACGAAAGCTCGGGTGATTGTCATGGATGAAGCAACGGCCAGCGTGGATGTGCAGACAGATGCCTTGTTGCAAAAGGTGATTCGTCAGTCCTTTGCCGGGGTGACGATGTTGATCATCGCGCATCGCTTGGGCACGATTGCTGACTGTGATCAGATTGTGGAAATTTCTGCGGGTGAAGTGAAGGCGATTCGTACGCCTGCGGAAATTACGGCTGAGGAGATTGATAAGCTTGTTTAAACACTCGGGGGAGTAAGCTGTGCACCGGATCAGTGGCGAGCTTCAAGGGTTGGAGTCGTGGGGGGCTGTAGGCTATGGTGCTTCGGTCGGCACGTCGTCGTGACTCAATTGCGGCCGCTGGCATTGCCAGCGGTTCGGGCATACTGCCCCCGCAAAGGCCGACGCTTCGACCATAGCCTACAGCCCCCCACGTCTCCAACTTTGCCTTCGACATTTCTCAGATGGGTGATTTCTTTTTGCGATATATGAGATAAATGCGCTAGGCGATCTTGCCTTGCGTTGATTTTTAAGTGAAGTGGACCTAAACGCCCACTTTTTCTAAGATGTATTTTTTGATGGTTTCTTCGTTTAGCCCTTGATCATTTTCTGGGGCTTCTTCTGGGTCCGTAAGGAATAAGAATTTTTTGAGTTGGTCTTTATAGTACTTAAGGGTCGACGTCTTTTGTGCTGGGGAAATATCATGGACGAGGTCTAAGCAAAGTCCCCGCGATGCGCCTTTCAGAGGGCGTATTTGGATGTCGCGGTCAAAACTGCGCATCATCCATTCTGTACTAAAATCAATTTGGTTGTAACTTGAGTTGGAAAGTTGTGACCAGATGCTGCAATACTCATCCTTGGTTTTTGCTTCACGCAAAGCAGGCGATAGATGACTTACTTGTTGTGAAATCCATTTTGCAAGGTCTGCGGCTAAAATCGGTGCCAGTTCCTTGCGAGTCGCAGCAAACTTAAGTTGGCTTAAGCGCAGATCGTTATCAAAAAGCCCTTGCTGCAAAAGGCCTGGATAGGTTTGGTGATTTTTCCCATACCAAAGAAGCGTGGCTTGAAAGTTGATACAATCGTCAAAAAAGCTAACCGGCACGTTGCCAAGAATGGTCTGATCGAAAGTTAGACGACATGTTTTAAGCAGCTCGCTTTTTTCTTTTTCAGTGAAAATATTTTTCGCACGATCAATTTCTTTTTGATACTGCTGGGTCGCGGTGACTTGGTTGCAGTTTTTCGGTGAAGTAAATTCTCGGCCATTTAAGACCACGTGCCGGATGATTTTGTATTTGTCCGGGGCGGTTTTTTTTAAGTGCTGCGGGTTTAAACGATAGGCGGTGACACTTTCGGCAAAATCTTCTGCGGGGTTTTCTTTGCTGTACATTGAAACAAACGGATGTCCCATGTCGCTAGCTAAAGAAGAACGAAATTTTTCGACGATTTTATCGTCACTGTTCTTTTCTCTTACTTTCTTCCATTGGCTTAGTTGTAACCACGCTGAAGATGTTTGAGTCGAGGCAAAGTAGCTTCTGGCCATGTTGTGGGCAAACTCATGGTAAAGAGCATACTGGCGGGCTTCAGAACTTTGTGTGCTCCAGCCATCAAAGAGGTGAATAGACGCATTTGCTAAAACTTCGCCTTCAGACGGGTCGTAAAAGTCTACAGGTTGACCTCGTTTGAATTTGCTGAGCTGTTGATTTGATTTCGTGAAGGGTTTTTGTTCAGGTGCCAACAGCTCAAAGGTCTTCACGGCATCAGATATTTCTGATGCCGTGAAGGTGTCGGCATTTTCATACGAATAAGGCGACGTATTAACGTCAAAAAGATCCATCAACAGAATCATTTGGGGGCCAACGTTGACGCCAAATATCTTTTGAGAGGCACAAAGAGCTGACTTACACGATGACGCAATTTTAAATGTGTCCTTAAAGTTCTGGGGTAAACTTTTTAATTTTGTCTGGTCTGCAGGTGTCAGCAGCTTGGCTAGTGCCAATATTAAGCGTGGACGTTCATTGACTAAAGGAATGCCCAAAACTTCGTTGGTGCCATTTTCTAAGCCGGGTTCTGCAGGCAGATTTTTGTAATAGCGAAAGATTTCTTCCGTAGTGATTGGTAGCTTCTGACGACAGACGGCATTTGCAACCTGTCCTTCGGTGGCAGCCAGCCATTGCAGTGCTTGGGCGGGATTTCTTGAGGACACGGTTTGGCGCTTTGACTCAGGCCTGTGTGTGCATGAAATCGCAAAGGAAAAGAGAGCAGTTAGCAGAGCAATTTTTTTCAAAAGAACAACCCCGTTTTAAGATATGAATCTTATCGGAGCCTTCATGCCTATTCCCGAGTCTAATTGAGTCGCAACATAAGCAAGTCTGGGTCTGGGTCTGGGTTTTCTGTGCACAAAAAAAAGGAACCTCGCAAGGTTCCCTCAAAGAGCCTTTAGGCCATTTGTTTCAAATTGAAACTAGTGAGAAGTGTGAGCTGCGTCTTTGTTTTCTTCTTTTTTCTCTGCTTTAGCCGCTTTTTTAGCGTGAGCTTTTTTAACTGGAGCTGTCTCAGTCATTGCAGCTGCTGGAGCCGCAGGAGCTGTAGCCGGCGCCGTGTGAGCAGGTTCGTTAGCTTGAGCAAGAACACCAGCGAAAAGAACAGTCATTACAACAGAAGCGATTTTCATTTTAACCTCCAATGGTTATTTTTTGTTAGCTTCGGAATGAGTTCACTCTAGCCGCACAGGTTAAAGCTCTAATTAAAAAGGAATTAATTGTTTTTAATTTCAAAAAGGAAACGCGCACCTTGATTTACATTATTGAAAGCACTTAGTTTTGCGTCGTGAAGCCGTGCGATTTTCTGCGCAATGGCGAGGCCAAGACCATAGCCTTTGACCTTGGCCTCGGTGTTGGAGCCTCGCGAAAAGCGGTCAAAGATAAATGGCAGCTGGTCCTCAGGGATGCCAGGGCCATTGTCTTCAACGATCAGCTGACTGATCTCGTGGCTCCAATTCAAAGTGACCGTGACGGTTTCGTTGTTGGGTGAATACTTGATCGCATTTTCAATAATGTTTGTCAGTAAATTCTGCAGAAGATCGTTGTCGCCTTTGATCATCTTGCGTTCTTCATCACCACTTGAATTATTAATATCAAATTTGATTTTAATATTCTTGCCCTGAGCTAACCGCTCACAGTGGGGCAGAACTTCCATGATCAACTCATCCAAGGAAAGTTCCTGAATATTTAAAGCCCCCAGCCCCGCATCCACGCGAGCCAACAGCAACATCTCTTGCACGATGCCCGATAAATTATCCACTTCTTGCAAAGCACTTTTAATAAATTGGTCGACATCTTTTTTTTCGGTCTTTTGCAACATCTCGAGTTCCCCGCGCATAATCGTCAGCGGAGTTAACAACTGATGGGAAGCATCAGCCACGAAGCGTTCCTGGCTTTGAAAGGCTTCTTGAATGCGCACAAGCATTTCATTTAAAGTCAGGGCGAGCTTCTTCACCTCGTCGTTAGCCATCGGGATGGGAAGACGTTGGGACAATTCGTCGGCCTTAATCGCTTTCGCCGCATTGATCATCTTGCTGATGGGATTTAAAGCGCGGCCCGATAAAAACCAACCACCCAACATCGCGATAAGTAAGACCAAAGGAATACCCAGTTGCAACAAAGCCAGCCGTTGACTGATTTGAGTTTCTAAAAGAGTCATCGGCACCGCAATTTGCAGTAAGATCTGCGGTTTGACGGCATTGTCTAAAGGAAAAGAAATCAAACGATAAGAATCAGCTTCAGCCGATGGAATATTGCGGATGTTTTCAATCGTGCGATAGGTGGCTTCTTCTCCGGCCCAGATGCGATCAAAGTCCTTTTTGTAAGGCGGATTGAACTCGCCGAAATTTCCTACGCGCGCAAGCACCGCGCCAGAACTGTGGCGCACTTGAATCAGCGCCGTTCCTAAGGGGAAGGGCAGAATCTTGCCATGATCTAAACGCAGTGGGGGAAAGCTTAAGTCCCCCTTAACGCCAATCTCAATCCCTTCGGACACGTCCACTGAATAATTAAAAAGAGCGTCGTCGAAGTCCTGCTGTAAGGTGTCGATCATCGCTTTAAATAAAAACATATTAAAGAAAATGGTCGTCGCGCCAAAGATAATCACGAAAAGCAACGACAGACGCAGACGAATACTGAAGCTGGAAAATAAATTAAGTCTTTTCTTTAAGAACATAGCCCGTGCCCACAACCGTGTTGATTAAACGTTTTGCAAAAGGGGCGTCGATTTTTTTTCTTAGCATGTTGATATAGACGTCAATGACGTTACTTTCAGAATCAAAATGAATGTCCCACACGTGTTCGGCGATGGACACTCGCCCAAGAGGGCGCTCGGGGTTGCGCATAAAGTATTCTAATAAGGCGAACTCTTTTGTGGTCAGGGTAATTTCTTGTCCCGCGCGACGGGCTTTGCGTTGGATTAAGTCCAACTCAAGGTCTGCGTATTTCAAAGTGTTCGCGCTGGTTCCTTTTGTGCCGGAATTTTGACGACGTAAAAGCGCGCGCACGCGAGCGTGTAACTCGTCAAAAGAATAAGGCTTCGTCAAATAGTCGTCAGCCCCGGCGTCAAGGCCATGGACTTTATCTTTGGTGGTGGAAAGGGCCGTGACCATTAAAATAGGTCCGGCAAAACCATCGCGGCGAATGTGCCGGGCAGTATCGATACCACTTTGATCAGGCAGCATCACGTCCAAGATTACCAGATCATAATCACCTTGTGCCAAGAATGCTTCCGCCGCAGATCCGCATTCTGCCACGTCGACAGCATAGCCGACTTCATTTAAGCCCTGCTTCAGAAAGTTCGCCATTTTAACTTGGTCTTCAACGACTAGGATCCGCATAAGGAGTGGTCCCTTTCTTTTCGCGCATAAAGTAGTAATCTAAAATGCCCATCAAAGATTTATATTTCAAAGATAAAGCTTCTTTGTGCGGATCCACATCCGCGCCCAGCAGCTTTTCATAACGACCTTGCCAACGATAAAATTTGTCGTTCACGCTTTTGCCGGCGACGAGAACTCCACCGGTGCGGTCAACCACGAGATTAAAGTTATTCACTGCAAAGTCCCCGGTGGGTGCAAACAAATCCCGTCCCAGGGAATAGTATTCGTGTTCTGATAAAGCCAGGTTGTAAAGAGTAGGGATGATGTCCGCTTGAGAGGCAAAGGCGTCCACGGGCATTTTCTTTTGAATCGCTTTGGGCAAATAAAGATAAAAAGGCACAGCGCCTTTTTGTAAATGTTCTTGTTCGGTGAAATTCACGATCCAGAAAGTGTGATCACCGGTCACGGCCACGATCACTTTGTCTTTAAGTTCAGAATTCTTTATCCGTTCTAAGAAGGCGGCCAACTTGTCGGTAGAATAGCGATAGGTGGCAAAGCGCTTTTGCGCCAATTCACTATCAACGATTAAGCGACTTTTTAGCTCCTCGGGCATTTCCAGTTTCGGCACCATATAGGTTACTGGCAACTGATACGGCGGATGATTGGTCGTGGTCATTGTTAAAACAAACTGCGGTGTTTTTGCGGTACTGACGGTTTTAAAAACGTAATCAAAAACATCCTCGTCGTAAACGCCCCAGTCATGACGATCTTTCAGGCCGCCTAAACCTTCGGCCATTTCGCTTTCACCTTCGACAGTGTCGAAGCCTTGGATAACGGCGAATTTATTGATTTCACGCCAGCCGGGATTGCCGCCGTAAAGAAAACGCGCTTGGTAACCAGCTTGCTTAAACACGCGGGCGGGGCCTGTGCGAAAGGGCACTTGCAAGTATTCACTTTCCG
>JABWCO010000063.1 GCA_013360185.1 Bdellovibrio sp. | reverse complement strand
GTGGCTCCGAAAATCAGGGCTGATTTTGTCATGATGTTTTTAGCAAGCTCTTAGCGATTTCCAAAAACCGTGCTTCCGTGACTTCTGGAGGCCAAGGAATAATAGGAAAATCAAATGGCTCATCCTCCCCGATGCTCCACGACTGCAGATCTTTGGTGATCAGATCACGCACTTCCGTAGCCAACAAGCGACGATCAATTTGTTTTACAACTTTGGGCAGTGGATATTCCAGATTAAACGCCTGCGAAATCGCCCAATGAATGCGGGATTCAATGACTTCAAAATCAGGCAACAAAGCCTTTACCGGCGAAACCAGGTCGCCGACATAAGCTTCCGTGGCATCATGAAATAACATGTGCAAAGCGATCTCTTTGGTCGGTGAAATCTCAGCCCCTAAGCACGAATGCTGTCCCACGCTGTAAAAGAAACGTGTGTGTCCATTAAAGCGGGCCTGACGAGCCAAAGCACAGGCGATATCTTCAATTTTAACGTCCGCGGGGTTCGGGTCTAGAATATTAAAACGTTTCCCAGAGTACGTAATAACCCAAGACTTCGCAATGATCTCGGGTCGATTTAATCTTTCAGTAAGGACCGGCATTTCCTGTTTCATAGTCTGCTTTCTATCACTTCAAAGAGTTCATGAGTTTGCCATAGATACCATCAAAGCCGCCGTTACTCATAATCAAAATAACATCACCCTTTTTGGCCCGCGACGTCAGTGCACTAACAATTTGATCAGCGCCGTCGAAGTCTTCTGCTTGCACTCCGGACTTTTTTAAATCTTCCACCAGTTCGTGGGTTGAAAAACGATTTTCTTCATCAATTTTAGATTGATCAAAGGCTTTCGCCAAAAGAACCTCATGGGATCCTTTAAAAGCTTCCACATAATCCTTTTGAAAGACTTTGCGTCGAGAGGTCGCACTGCGCGGTTCAAACACCGAAAAGACTTTGCGGCCTGGATATTTTTTCTGAATGCCCTTCACTGTTTCGCGCACCGCGGTCGGGTGATGCGCAAAATCTTCGATAATTAAAATACCTTGGGGCTCTCCAAGAATTTCCTGGCGACGTTTAACACCTTCGAAAGATTCCAAAGCAATTTGAATGCGGTTTTCAGAAAATCCTAGGCATTTAGAAATTCCCACCACGGCTGTGGCGTTCAAAATGTTATAATCCCCGGTGATTTGCATTGCATAAGGCCCCATGATTTCGCCGCGATGATGCACCTCAAAACCAATGCCTTTGTCATTCTGAAAAAGAACTTTAGCGCGGAAGTCTGCACTTTCGGAAAAGCCGTAAGTAAACGAGTTTTTGCATTTCGCAAGTTTACGCAGCTCCATCACGTTGGCATCTTCAGCGCACGCTAGCAAAGTTCCATTTTCTGGAATTAAAGCCATCAAGAGTGCAAAAGAATCTTTTACCGCTTGGAGATCCTTATAGATGTCCGCATGATCAAACTCGACAGAAGTCAAAACGACGTGTTTGGGTTTGTAATGAATAAACTTTGGAACTTTATCAAAGAAAGCCGTGTCGTATTCATCACCTTCAATAATAAAGTAATTTCCCTCTGGGTTTTTGAATGACTGCGAAAAGTTTTTCGGAATTCCACCAATTAAAAAACCAGGCTTTACTCCCGCTTGTTCTGCCACCCAGGTCATCATCGACGTCGTCGTGGTTTTTCCGTGAGTTCCCGAGATCACAACACTTTCACGATCACCAATAATAAACTCGCCCATAGCTTTCGGCAAAGACGTATAGGGAATTCCTAACTTCATCAGCTCTTGCGCTTCTTCGTTGTTTGCGGAAATCACATTGCCGACGATAACGAAGTCTGGTTTGGGATGGAGGTTTTCAGCCTTATAGCCCTTCATAATATTAATACCTAGACCTTCAAGTTGCGTCGACATGGGCGGATAAGGATTTAAGTCACTGCCCGTGATTTTAAATCCGCGATCCTTTAAAAGGCCCGCTAATGAGGCCATCGCAGTTCCACAGATACCCATCAAGTGAATGTGACTGCCAGCTTGTAAATTCATAAATACTCCTGCTGTAACGACTTAAACGCCGCTGCGACGATAATTTTCAACAATCCAATTGTGTATTTCAGGACGAAGTTTACCAAACGCTTTATTGTCGGATCCATACAACACGCGATTTGATAAAATGATCACACTCATATCCATTTTTGGATCATACCATACGGACGTCCCTGTGAAGCCCGTGTGCCCGATAGACTCTAAAGAAAAATACGTTCCGCAACTAGCGGCCCCTGGTGTTGGCATCATGTAACCCATTGCCCAATCACCCTTTCCTTCTGGTAAAGCGCGTTTGGCAAAGAGCTGTGCTGTTTTCTGACGAATCGAATATCTCGCGATCCCCATCAATTGAGAACGCAAGTGCAACGAATACCAACCGGCATCATCCACACTACCAAAGAGGCCGGCATGAGTCGAAACACCGCCTAGAGACCAGCAATTCAAATCATGCACTTCGCCTTGGATTAATTTACGTCGTACCGGACACTCTTCTGTGGGCGCAAACAAACCCACTCGTGTCGTCGATTGGTTGTTCGGATGGAACTCTAACGTTGTGCCTGCATAAAATTTATCTTTGATATCTTTCCAGACATCCAACAACGGCTTATCAAATATTTTTTCAAGCACAAAACCTAAAACCAAGAAACCCACATCAGAATAAATCGCCGTCTCTTGTTTATCAATTTGCAAACTCTGCAACATTTCTCGCAACTGTTCGCGACGCTTTTCCGGCGACAGCTGAATGTTGATTTCTTGATAAAGAGGCAGCCACCACGCTAAACCTGAACTGTGGGTTAAAAGTTCTGTCACTTTTGTTTCTTTGTGTTCAAACCAAGGCAAAAATTCAGAAACTTTCGATTCAAAGTTCCACTTACCCAACTCAAACGCGTACATCATCGCCTGGGTTGTGAAGATGACCTTCGTTAAGCTGGCAAAGTCATAGTAAGCGTACGTATTGCCTACAGCGACGTCACAGATGATTCGACCGCCTTGATAAGCGCGCACCATTACGCCCGGAGTGGTATCGCGGATACGTTCTTCAAGCTGTTTAATCAGGTTTTTTTCTAAGACTGAAAACTTCATTACTCTTGTCCTCCGGTTTGCACAACCAAGCGACCCTTGCCATTTTCAACACTCAGCACACAGGGCGTATTTAAAGGAACCGGGCGCTGCATCAGCGCATGTCCCGCCTCCAAACCTTGAAACATAGGAATCTCTAAATCATCGGCCCAACGCTTAAAGACTTTCTTAAAATTATCTTTTTGGGTCACTGGTTCCACTCCCCCGAGGAAGTCCCCCAACAACAAACCGTGGCACTTTTTAAACAAACCCGCTTGGCGGAACTGTTCAAACATCCGGTCAATGCGATAACCACGCTCCCCTAAATCTTCGACGAATAAAAAACGGTTGTCCGTCTTTATCTGCCAAGGGGTTCCAAAACCCGATTGCATCACCGTGAGATTGCCACCAACAATTTTTGACTTTGTCGGCTTCATCTTTCGAGCGGCATCATTCAAAGGTTTTAGATTTTTAAACTCAACTTCCGTCTGCGGGCCAAACACCACCCGCTTCATTTCTTTTTCAAGCTTTGGTGGCAAATTATCGCGCCCCATGGATACCAACAAAGGTCCATGCAAGGTGGACCAGCCCCACTCTTGGATTAAAAAAGTATGCAACGAAGTGATATCACTAATACCAATCATCAACTTTGGCTCTTTAGGCTTTTTAAGTTTGGCCAACATCGGTAACAAGCGGTTACTGCCGTACCCGCCACGCAAACACCAAATCACTCGCGAGTCTTTGGCTTGGATCGCCGCCTTTAAAAACTCAAAACGCTTTTCGTCTTCATGAGCATGCAAAAAGTGCGGCTTAATAATGCCTTTGGGGATGCGTGGAATCAGTCCCCAGTTAAACAAAAAGCGACGTGCATCCTCCACCTCGTGGGTTGGCGATGGATACCCAGGGGATATCACATCGATAATTTCGCCTTTTTCTAAAAAATTCCAATGGGTCATCAGGGGCTACACTCTCTTGATAATATCTTTGATCGATTTTTTGTGTTTCTTACCGGTAAAGATCTCTTCGATCTCTTTTGGCTTTAATAAAGTGCGCACTTCATCTTCAACCATCAGTTTGTCTTTTAAATGTTCGCCATAACCTAAAGAATGACAAAGACGTTGCACCAAAGCGTAAGCATCTTCACGTCGCATCCCCTTATCCACTAAAGCCAATAAGACGTGGGAACTAAAGATCTGTCCTTGGGAACTTTCAATATTATCAAGCATGCGCTTTTTATCGACATCCAGACCATCAAGAAGAATACTCATGCGATTTAAAGCATAATCTGCCACGATAAAGGCGTCCGGAAAAATCACGCGCTCGACGGACGAGTGACTGATGTCACGCTCATGCCACAAAGCCACATTTTCTAACGCAGCTAAAGCATAACCTCGCAACAAGCGCGCTAGACCCGTGATATTTTCAGCACTGATGGGGTTTTTCTTATGTGGCATGGCTGAAGAGCCTTTTTGCCCCTTGGTAAAACCTTCGGTCACTTCAGCGACATCACTGCGCTGCAAGTGGCGAAGTTCGACAGCCAGGCGCTCTAAACCTGCACCCATAAGCGCCAGCGCATTTAACATCTCCGCATGACGATCTCGAGGAATAACTTGGGTGGCGATCGTTTCAGGCTTTAGGCGCAATTTTTTTGCGACTTGTGCTTCGATCTTAATCGATTGACTAGAATAGGTGCCGACCGCACCGCTCAGTTTACAGATCGCCATGTTATCTAACGCTGCTTTAACTCTTTTTTTATTACGTGTGGTTTCCGCTAAAAAGCCGGCCATTTTAAAACCAAAGGTCGTGGGCTCGGCAAACATTCCATGGGTTCTGCCCGCGCACAAAGTTTCGGCGTGACGAGTGACTAAGGTTTTTAAAGATTTTTCTAAGGCCACCAGTGAAGCCATCAAAACAGCACCCGCTTCGCGCACTTGCAAACTAAATGCAGTGTCTAAGACATCCGAAGAGGTCAGACCATAGTGAATAAAGCGACCTTGCGGCCCCACGTTTTCAGCGAGGTTCGATACAAAAGCGATCACATCGTGTTTTGTTTCTTTTTCGATTTCAGAAATTCTTTTGACGTTAAAACGAGCTTTTTGCGTAATCACTTTGGCTGCATTTTTAGGAATGATCCCAGCTGCCGCTTGCACTTGGGCCACTGCGATCTCAACTTCCATCATCTTTCCGAACCGATTGTCGGCGTGCCACAACAGGCCCATCTCCGGACGCGTGTATCTGTCGATCATGGATTTTGTTCCTTTCGCTTTTTCTCTTTAAGCTCTTTGGCCAACTTGTCTTTCCACCACTGGGTGATCTTTGTCTGAATTAATTCATTGCGATCAAAATAAGATCCCCAAGAGTATTGAGACCACTGCTCTGGTCCGTCGAGATGGAGGTTGCCAAAAAGCACCCGCGACCTGCGCGAATTATGTTTCTCTGAAAAAACCGGGAAGCGAGCCGCCCCCAATTGCGCATAGGTGTAATAATATTCTTGCGGAAAACTTAAAACTTGTGGATCAGACAACGACATGCGGCTGAGCAAATCTTTTTGCATGCGGTGACTGCGCGAAGTTAAATATTCTTTGTTAAATCTTTGCACCGTAGGAATGCGCATCCAGGCATCGAACTGATCTGGCAAGGATGTGCGCTGCAAAATCATCAAATTTTCGTGAGTCCAAGGCGAATACAGATCATTCATCACAACCGTGTGCGCTGGCAAATGATCGCGCTCAAAGCAGGCTTGCAAACTTAAACGATAGCGCACCCAGCACCACTCCGGCTCTAAGGGACCTTCGGGGAAAAAATATTTTCCAAGACGTTCGTTTAAAAAATAGGTTTCTTCGCTGGTGAGCATCCACGCAATTTGTTCCAGACGAAACAATCCATGCTTTTCACCAGACAACTCAAGACCCGTAATTGTTTTACCGCCACCGAAGGAGACGTCGTTGATTTGCTGCGGACGAATGACCTCCACTCCTTTACTTACCAACCACTGCAACGATTTTTCCAAACCATTGCGCGTCGCCTGGCGTACTAAAAAGGAAGAAAACAAAGGGACGGCCTCTCCGGCCACGGCCCCTTGGGCGTTGGAGTGATAAGTCGTGCCTGCCCACTGATGCGCAAAATGCAAAAGCCAGCTTTGTTCAAAACTAAAAGAGTCTAAGTTTTTATAAATAGCCCGCGTATTTTTTTGTCCAGAACCACCCAGCAAAAAATCTTTTACGTGCTGATGCAAAGACGTCTTTTCAATTTTAAATTTAGTCGTCGGCCCCTTAAATTCAAAAGGCCCATCCTTCAACCACAACGTAAAACCATTGGGCACTTCATCGTACGGATCGTCCTGATAAAGACGCTCCATTTGTGATTCAGAAATTCTTTCGTTACGAAAAAATCCAAAAGGACCTTCAACATCTTCTGAAGGCCACACGCCTAACTTTGTCGACACGTCCACCAAAGTCGTTTTAATACCTTCTTGAGCGAGAGCCGCCGCCAACCAGTGGCCACGTCCAAATGCTGAAACCAAGATGACTGGATTGCCCAACTCCATGGTTATTATTCTCCTGTTCAAAGAAAGGTCTAACTTGAAGTAATAATTAGAAAATCAGGCGCCAGTAAAGTCAAAGCCGCGCACTGCATCCAAAGCCTGCAAGAGGGCTTTTTCTTGTGCTTCCGAAAAGCTCCTTTTAGACTCTTTGCATGAGGTGTTTATGCGCTATTTAATAAGTTTATCTTTTCTGCTCTTTGGTTTCGCAGCCTTTGCGCAAACTCCGAGCAACTTCTTCGAACTGTCTGCAACCACCTTGCAGGGAAAGAAAATCAATTTCTCTAGCTATCGTGGAAAAGTGGTTCTTGTGGTTAACACAGCCTCCCAATGTGGCTTCACGCCGCAGCTTAAAGACCTAGAGACTTTGTACAAAAAATACGCAGACCGTGGCTTCATCGTCTTGGCGTTCCCGTCCAACGACTTTAAACAAGAAAAGGAAGACGGCCAAAATATTCAAAAGTTTGCCGAAAAAGAATTTGGATGCACCTTCCCTCTTTTTGAAAAAGCACCAGTCAAGGGACCTGACAAACAACCCGTTTATCAATTCCTTACAACAAAAAAACCAGGTTTCTTATTTAACGATGTCGCTTGGAATTTCGAGAAATTTCTGATCAACCGCAAGGGCCAAGTGGTCGAGCGCTGGAGCTCTATCACCAAACCGACAGCGGACGCCGTCGTAAAAGAAGTGGAAAAAGCCCTGGCAGAACCTCTTTAAGTGTCTCAGGCTGAAACAATACCAAGAAATCCCAGCGAATTTTGCTAGTTTCTTTTGAAGTTTTAGGCGTTTTTATTCGATAATAGTCAGAGGGGGACTCTGTGAAAACCATATCCGGACTTAATCGTGCGATCGCGGTGGCGTCTTTGCTCGTCATGGGTCTTGCTTTGCCCACGCAGTCTTGGGCACAAAACGAAAAATCATATCTTCTGGCACAAACAGATCCCGATGAGGCTTACGATCCCTTCACTGACTACAGTGAATTCGATGAAGAGTCTGACGAGGAAGCCGATATCAATTTTTTCCGTAATGGTCGTTTTTTCACCTTGGGTCTTGCGGGTGGAACTCGCGGCTTTACCGGGAACTTTGCGGACACCTATGAGTCAGCTCCCGAGTTCGGTATTTTTATCACCTACTTTTTTGATCTGCGTTTAGCGATGAGCATCGGCTTTCAAACAGGCGACCACGCCGTTAAGTTCACCACCAACAGTGGCGCGACCTCGTACACAGGCAACGTGTCGATCACGTCGATGAATTTTAACTTAAAGTACTACATGAACACACAAAACGTAACCCGAGGTTTAGCGGACTTAAATCCTTACATCCTGGGCGGGGTTGGTCAGTTCTATCGTACTTACACAATTGCAGGTCTTGAGGGTTACAGTCGAGATTCCACCATGGGTTTTGACTTAGGCGCGGGTTTAGAGATTCCTTTAATGCGTAAAAAAGCCTTCTTAGGAATTCAAGCCGCCTATCATTATGTGCAATTCGGAGATGAAAATAAATCCATGATCAGCACCGGTGGCGGCCAGGAAAAGCTGGATAAAAATATCACCGGCGACTTTTACAGTTTCTTAGCGATTATCGGGATGAACTTCTAAAGCCACAGATCAATCATCTGCATGACCAGTCCTAAAACAATCACCAACGGGGCTGCCCACTTCAGGGTGAACGACCAATGAGGATACATGGTATAGCTGACAAACTTGTCTTTATCGACAAAGCTCAGCTCTTTTTCTTTCTCGGCAACGCCCCGATTGTACGCCATTAAAATACCTAGGGCCACCATCGGCAAAAGCCAGTTGATCAATAAAGAATCCAAAGACTCAATCAAAGATCTTCCTAAGACTCGAACATCTTTAAAGACGGAACTAGACAGGGCTGGCAAGATGGTTAAAACCAACGCGATCATACCTGAATACCAAGTCGCGCGTCCCCGTTCCATTTTCTTTTGCGCATCGACCCAGTTAGAAACTACGACTTCCAACAATCCGATGCTGGCGTTAAGAGCTGCCATATAAAGACAGGCGAAGAAGGCCAAACCAAATAAATTGCCACCACGAATCGCTAGCAAATACTTTGGCAAGACTTCAAACATCAAGGCTGGATCAGTTAAAGGAATATTCGAGGCCTGAAATGCCACCGGAAAAATCATGACAACGGCGATTAAGGAAATCGCGGTATCCACTAGGGTCACACGAAAACCTGCGGTGGGCGCGTGATCCGCTTCGCGCATATAAGAGCCAAACGTCACCATGGTTCCAAACCCCACAGACAGCGTGAAAAACACGTGCCCCAAGGCATGATTTAAAGACGACCATGTTAGTTTCGAAAAATCAGGATAAAAAAGAAATCGCAAAACTTCAGGCGTGGAAGGCATCGAAAAGGATTTTAAAACCAGAATGCCGACCAAGATCGCAAAAAGAGGAATCGTGTAACTGATCCATTTTTCTAAACCCTCTTGCACACCCTTTACAACGACAACCACGGTGATCAACAAGTGGACCGACGCCAACATCAATTGCAACCAACCATTGCCCATCAACGCGGCAAGATTTGTTTTGGCAGTGATCATTTCTGGAGGACTAAAAATTGAAATCAGGAATTGCGTCATAAAGTGCAAGACCCAACCACTGATCACGGCGTAATAAGACAAAACGACAATACTAAGAATCACGGCAAAGCGTCCGACCCAGCGAAAGCCCTTGCCGGCTTTTTGTTCAAGCTGTTGGGTTGCCACAATCACCGAGCGACGACTGTTTTTACCCATCATCAATTCTGCAATTAACATGGGGGCGCCAATAGCTAAGGCCATAAAAACATAGAGCAGAATAAAGGCGCCACCGCCATTTTCACCGACTACGTAGGGAAAACGCCAAAGATTTCCCAGGCCACAGGCAGAACCAATGGCCAAAAGGTAAAATCCAAAACGTGTTCTCCACGCGCCGCGCTTACTCATTATTTCCAGATCCTGGTGATCCCCCACGACGGGATTTCATACAGAAAATACGAATCGGCAAGCCGTGCAGATCCCAACGCTCTTTGATACTTTTAATCAAGAAACGACGATAGGAATTCGTCACACCATCAGGATGATTCGCGAACGCAATAAAGGCAGGCGGTTTTTGATAGGTCTGAGTTAAGTAATAGAACTTAACGTTATTCACCCCATATACCGGAGCCGGAGCTTTACGAATAGTTTCGAAGAAGAAATTATTCAATTCTGAAGTTGGCACGCGGAAATTCATTTGATCAGCGACTCTTTCAATCATCGCAAAAAGATCATCCACACCTTGACCTGTTTTAGCACTGGTGAAAACAATGTGCACATCTTTGAAAAAGTGGAAAACCCGTTCACACTGTTCACGGAACGTCTTGCGGTATTCTGGAACTTCTTTGCCACCTAAGTCAGATTTATTAGCCACAACGATGATGCCTTTGTGATCTTCCAAAATCGTTTGCATGATGCGCGCATCTTGATCCGAAGGGCCTTCCGTCCCATCAATCATCAACAAAGCGATATCCGCTCGGCGAATAGCTTCCTGAGATTTAAAGGCCGAGATAATCTCTAGACCTTCTTCGCGACGGGCTGATTTACGTAAACCCGCGGTATCCACCAACGTGTACTTGCGATCATTGTATCTAAACGGAGAATCGACCGAATCAATGGTCGTACCGGCTATATCCGAAACAATCATGCGATTTGAACCCAAGATACAGTTACAGATCGAGCTCTTTCCCACGTTCGGTTTACCGACGATGGCGATATTCATGCCCTCTTTAACAGTCCCTGGATTGTCGGGGATTTGTTTGGTGATCCACTCTAAAATGTCACCCACACCACGACGTTGTTCGAAGGAAGAGGCAATAATGTCGACGCCGAATTCATAAAAATCCGCTTTAGACATTTCTTCATCTTGAGTTGAATCAACTTTATTGATCACCAAAAGAAACGGCTTCCCGGTTTGCTTACACACGCGAATAATATCACGATCTTCTGGCACCAGACCAACACGGCCGTCCATCACCGCGACAATAAAATCCACGGAGTGTAAGAACTCAGTCACTTGTTCTCTGATAAGTTTAGAGAAAATATCACCGGCTTCGGTAATTCCCCCCGTATCGATCAAATCAAATTGTTTGCCCCAAATATCCACGGGCTCAATCATGATGTCACGGGTCACGCCCATTTGGTTTTTCACCACGGCTTTGCGCGACTCGGTAATAATATTAAATAATGTGGATTTGCCGACGTTAGGGCGACCGATAATCGCCACCTTCGGCGTAAAATCAATCCTCTGACTTGGTTCCATACCCTAACTCCTTCATCATGCGTTTGTTTTCAAGCCATTCTGGCTTAGCCACAACTTGCAAATCTAAAAACACTTTTGTACCCATTAACTTTTCAATTTCTTTGCGCGAATCCATCCCGATTTTTTTGATCACAGCGGCTTCTTTGCCGATCACGATGGCTTTATGACTGTCCTTTGAAACCATGATTTCAGCATAGATCTTAGGAATCGGAGACGCATTTTCATCAAATTTTATGATACGCACAGCCAACGAATAAGGAATCTCTTGGTGTAAAGATTCGAAACATTTTTCCCGGATAATTTCGCTGGCCATCTCGCGCACGTTTTCATTTGTGAACAGTTCAGTGTCATACAAAGGAGCTGGCGATTCAGGCAACAGGTTCAAAAACTCAATCAATAAAGCTTCACGCTCTTCTTGCTCGTCTTCGTTCTGCTTAATCGATACCGACATCGACTTGCCGCCTTTTTCTTCGATCATTTTTCGCAGAATCATAATGCGATGAGCTTTTTCTTCCAAATCCGCTTTAGTGATCACTCCCATCCACGGTTTGCCACTTTTAGCGACCATGTCGATCACTTTTTCGGCGTCTTCTGGCTTTTGTTCATCGACGCTGATGATGGCTAACAAGGCGTCAGAATCTGCAATGACTTCTTCTGCTTCTTTAGCAAGAAAGTTATTTAAACCTTTGCTGGCTTTAATCAAACCGGGTGCATCGACAAACACGACCTGCCCTTGTTCAGTGCTCCAAATCCCCAAGATACGACGACGAGTCGTTTGCGGTTTGGCAGAGACGATGGATACCTTTTCGTTCACGAGAAAGTTCATCAAAGAACTCTTCCCCGCGTTCGGCTGTCCGATTAGTCCTAAAAATCCTGCTTTGTATCCCATCTTAATTCGTCTCCTTACATTTTGCTTCTAAGGCGTTTTTCGCTGCACTTTGTTCCGCATTTTTTTTACTGCGCCCTCGCCCTTGGGCCCAAACGTCTTCTTTTACTTTTACACAAACCAAAAATTCTCGATCATGCGGGGGTCCTTCTTCAGCCAGGACCTCGTACTTTGGAGTTTCTTTCAGCGATTTTTGCACAAGCTCTTGCAAACGAGTTTTATAATCTTTTTCAAAATCTTCACTGCCACATACTTTGTCGGTTAACGTTGCAAACTCGCGACGGATAAACCCTTTCGCGACATCAAAGCCACCATCTAAATACATAGCCCCGACAATGGCTTCCAAAGAAGAAGCCACTAAGCGAGGTTTTAAGGCGCCGCCCGTAAGGGTTTCACCCTTTCCCAGCTGCATCAGTTTATTAAGTTCCATATCCAGAGCAAGCTCGGACAGAACTTCTTCATTGACGATACTGGCGCGCTTTTTCGAAAGACCCCCTTCGGTGTCTTCCGGAAAACGCTCGAACAAAAACTCCCCGACGACCAGGTCTAAAACCGCATCCCCTAGAAACTCTAACTTTTCGTTATGTTCGGTGTTTTGTTTTAATTCATTGGCAAAACTTTTGTGCGTTAAGGCACGATTAAGTAAGGCCATATTTTTAAATTGATAACCCAAACGAGCTTCTAAGCTTTTCACGTTAGAACCTCGCCGATCAAATGCCCTTCCATGTGCTGCTTATTGGAGTGGTCATAGGCTGTGATTTTCACATCCACTTCTTGTCCAGCCCAATGATCTAAGAACCCTTCAGCCCCAGCAATGTCCACAGGCCAGTAGTCATGACTTAAGCCCTGACCACCTTTGGCAGCATTCTTAAGAACTAAGACTCTTTTAACCGAGTTCAACTGCAACTTGGCTTGCTCAGTATATCTTTGCAGACTTAAATCACGCAACCGAGTCGCACGTTCTGCCCGCACATGGGGATACACTGACTCAGTCATTGCGGCAGCGCGAGTTCCCTGACGTTCGCTATACGGAAAGACGTGCAGCTTCGTCCAAGGAAGATCTGCCAGGGCCTGATACGTGTCCTCAAACTGCGCTTCGGTTTCCGTAGGAAAACCTGTGATCACATCCATACCCACAAAAGAACCCGGCACACGCTTATCGATGGCATGCAAAGACTTACGTACATCGTCTTGGGTGTATTTGCGCTTCATGTGAAACAAAACATCGGTATTGGCACTTTGAATGCTCATGTGAAAATGTGGGCACAAGCGAGAGTCCTGATAAAGATCTAAAAGTCTTTCCGAAACCTCGACCGGCTCTAAGCTTGCTAAGCGAAAACGCGGCACTTTCGTTTTGGCCAAAAGTGTTTCAATGAGATCTTCCATGACGTACTTTTTGCCACCGACTTCGTCTTCGTAGTCACCAATGTGCACGCCTGTTAAAACCACCTCGCGAGAGCCTTCTGCATACAAATCATTGATCCGTTGAACCAAGTCTGCAACCGGAATGGAACGACTTTTACCGCGAGCATAAGGAATAATGCAGTAAGTGCAAAAGCTATTGCAGCCATCTTGAATTTTTAGAAAAGTTCGCGTGTGGGACTTTTCAATGCCTCCACCCGCTTCAAGATCTTCTTTTTTAAAAATATTTGATTTAAAAACTTTTTCTGTGAGTTCGCCACGGAAGTGCTTTTTCAAAAGATCCGGCAACGTTCCTTTATGGGAATTTGCCACGATTAAATCAGCCCCCGGTAAACTGGAAAAAGATCCCGTATCCACTTGCGCAGCACAACCAGTTACAACCACCGTACAAAAAGGATCTTTCACCTTGAGGCGACGAATATAACGAACGGCTTCTTTGGTCGCTTCAGCAGTGACGGCACAAGTGTTAAGCACGTGGATACGCGTATCTTTGTCACCTGAAATCATGGGCGCAAAACCATGCGAGTTTAGATTCTTTTGAATCAGCCCGGCATCATAGGTATTCACTTTACAACCAAAGGTGTGAACCTGGTATTTTAGAGAGTGATCCATCCGCCCCCTACCAATTCACGCTCGCGATAAAACACCGCGGCTTGCCCCGGTGTCACAGCTCTTTGTGGTTCTTGGAATTTAAGCTTATAACCCGTCGCAGTTTTAAAAACTTGCGCAGGCGACCCTTTGTGTTGATAGCGAATTTTCACATTCATCACTTCACCGTCTTGGACCTCACCTAAAAGTTTAGGCTCAACCACGTCCACTTCGTGGGCGAAAAGATATTCTTCCGCGCCCACCCAGACTGTGTTGGTGTCAGCATCAATCTTAATCACGAAAAGCTTTTCATGATGATCCATCCCTAAGCCTTTACTTTGACCGATCGTAAAATTGTGAATGCCTTCGTGATGCGCCATCACTTCGCCCTGTGGGTAACGTTTTAAAGTACCTTTTTTGGTATCTAGGATATCTTTAGAAACCTGGCCTTTAATAAAATTCTGATAACCTTGGTTACCGACAAAACAAATACCTTGAGAGTCTTTTTTCTTTGCCGTGATCAAACCGCGACTTTCAGAATACGCCCGCACCTCGGGCTTTTTCATGTCGCCAATAGGGAATAAAAGCTTAGGCACTAATTCTGGATCAATCGTGAATAAGAAATAAGTTTGATCTTTCCAATCATCCGTCGAGGTGTGAATAGCAGCCTTGCCTTTGTCATCAAAAACAATCTTGGCGTAATGGCCCGTCGCCAAGTAATCGCAATCAAGCTCTTTCATCTTTTTAACCAGATGATCGAATTTTAAGTAGGTATTGCAATTTACACACGGGAGCGGCGTGTTCCCTTCCAGATAGGCTTTAAGAAAAGGATCAATCACTGCGGCACGGAATTTTGCTTCGCAATTAAGAACATAAAATGGAATATCCAATCGATCGGCAACAGCCCGGGCATCGTCCACATCGATACTTGAACAGCAAGTGCCGTTACCTTCTTCGATATCGCAAGAGGAGTAATCCCACACTTGCATCGTAGCACCAATAACTTCGTATCCCTGTTCGACTAGGAGCGCAGCCGCGGCAGAACTGTCCACGCCTCCGCTCATAGCAACAAGGACTCTTCCTTTAGACATGACAAGAGTCTCCTTCGTCGTTTTGCAGTGATCGCAACCGTGCGACCACAATTTTTAATGCTTCAATAAAACCATTGATCTGTTCTGGTGTGGTTTCCCAACCAAGACTGATTCGCAAACTATTTTGCGCTTCTTGGCGAGTTAAACCCATCGCTAACAACACCGGACTGGGTTCGGGATTCCCACTAGAGCATGCCGCCCCCGTAGACACGGCATAACCTTTAAGGTCCAGTGACATCAGCATTGTTTCCCCATCCACGCCTTTTAAAATTAACGAGCTGGTATTAGGCAAACGAGGTGTTTCCGCAGCGGTGACCGTCACGTCACTGATTTCAGTCAGGATGCGTTTTTCCATCTCATCACGCATTTTTGCTAAAGCTTGGGATTTTTCACTGACCAAAGAAATTCTTTTTGCAGCAACGCCTAGGCACCCAATACCTACAGTGTTTTCAGTGCCGCCGCGACGATGGCGTTCTTGGGCGCCACCATGGATTAACGAACTGACGTTGACACCTTTTTTTATGTAAAGGAAGCCACTGCCCTTAAGGGAATAAAACTTATGACCCGAGAATGAAGCAAAGTCGACACCCAGCTCCTGTAAGTTGAGCGGCACTTTACCAAAACCCTGAACAGCATCCGTATGAAAAAGTGCACCATGAGCGTGCGCCATCTCGGCCATCTTTTTAATCGGAAACAAAGTTCCCGTTTCGTTATTAGCAAACATCACTGAAGCCAGAGCCGTCTCTGCACACAGATGTTCTTCGTAAAATTTTAAATCGATTTCACCGCGTCGATTCACTGGAATGAAATCCACACGGGCACCCAGAGTTTGCAGGTGCTCCATGGTTTTTATTACAGCAGGATGTTCAACGGCAGAACACATGTAGTGAGTTCTTAAGCGCTGCTGCGGAGTTAAGAATTGTGCGGTTTGATAGTAATCAAAAAGACCCTTGATCACAGTGTTGTTGGCTTCACTGCCCCCAGAAGTAAAAACGATTTCCAGAGGGCTACTCGCCCCGACAGATTCTGCGACGGCTTTGCGCGCATCACGCAGAATATTTTTTGGCATTCTTCCGCCCCAATGAATCGAGCTGGCATTGCCCCACGCCTGAGCCAATTCTGGAAGAGCTTCCAGAACTTCTTTGCACACAGGGGTCGTGGCATTGTGGTCGAAATAAGTAAAAACTTTGTTTTGGATCATAGGTCGGCGGAGGGTAGCACATTTCTTAAGTATTGAAAACTCTTAAGAATATCTGCAGTTCTGAGACTTTAATTTAAACCCGAAGATGCAAAAAGTTCACATTCAAACCCAGACTAGACCTCGGGTTCCTCATGTTTTAGCCCTATTTACCGATAATCCTTAGGATGAACTATAATGCGTGGTTTGAACACTTTAAAGAGCAACTTCAAGGACTTACGAAAGCCTTTGAATCCAGTGGATCGCCTTTGAGCCTTTTAGCTTTTGCGCTAAAGAATCAAAAGATCGACTCTGAGACTTATTTGGCGTGGGCCACGGAATTTTACAAACTGCCAAAACTTCAGTCACGATTTTTTACAGAAACTCCAGTATCCCAGGAAATGTTCGCAAAGTGGGCGACCCATTACCCGTGGTCATCGGAGTGTCTGCCTGTGGCGGAGTGGGACGGCGCCATTATAGTTGCTTGTCTTCATCCGCCACAGGATTTCCCAACAAATCCTGCGTGTGCTTTTGTTCTGGCAGACTACCATGACCTGGTAAAATGTTGGGATCTTCTGCATAAAAAAGAGCCTATTCGTCAGGTTGGTGCGACACTTTCTGAAGTTGAATTTCCGCAAGGAATGGAACTCACAGTCACGTCTGCGACGGCTTTAAAAAAGACAAGTTCTTTTGTGGCCGATGAACTGCGTCCTGCCGATTCAGAAAGTGATAGTGAGAGTCCCGTAGGTCTTTTCAGTGAAGCGACAACCGTCGATTTAAAGGCATTTAACAAAGATCTTCCCACAGTAGAGACGCCCAAAGTTCCTAAAGTGACATCTGCGGTCTTAGAAAAACCTGCTATCGCAGAGCAGACCGTAGTGACGGAAGAACCCACGGCAAAGGGTGCAGCACAAGAGTCTTCCGATTTACTTTTCTTAGACGAGACTCCTCCGACAATACCCGCGGTCTCCCCTGACGCAGCAAGAACCTTCAATGCCGCGCCAGTTGCAGCCCAAATGCCAACACCTCCGCCAAGCGAAAAGACTTCTTCAGGAGTTTTTGAAGAACAACTGGCAACCAAACCTGTGCCATTAACTCCGCGTCCCACTGGCGTAGCTAAACCGACAATGAATCCAGTGGCGACAGGACAGTTTTCGCTAGAGAAAATTAAGAAAAAGAATTCGTCTTTACTTAGTGAAAATATAAAAAGTGTTTTCACAGAAATGAAAACATATTTTGAAAAAGCCATGGTTCTAACTTTGGATGATGATGAAACTCAACTGATGGCCTTTGCCTGGGATGAAAATTTTCAAAGCATGAAGGACACGTCGGTACGTTTTCCATTGAAAACACCGAGTATTTTCAACATTGTCGCATCAACGCAAAAGCCTTTTCACGGATACATTTCTTTAAATGAAATCAATGAAAAGTTCTTTGATGACTGGAACCAAAACAACATCCCTGATCATGTCACCATTGTGCCTATACTAGCTGGTGAAAAATTGGTCGGCATGCTGATGGGTTTAGGCGAAAAATCTGCCTACAATAGGGCATCTTTGCAGCTTGCCGAACGCTTGTCCGTGGACCTGATGAAGGGGTTTGAGGCGGCCTAATTCCGGCCCGTTTTAATTTAAAAAATACACTTCGAAGAACACTTGTTGCGCTTTGTAAAAAGGTCCTTTAGAAGAGGGCCATGCAAGTCCTGCTCAGCTATCTATTTCTTATTCTTGTGCCCCTAACTTCTTGGTCCGCTATTTCCGTCAAAGTAAATAGTATTCACGACGGCGACACTTTGAATGCGACGGGAATTTCTGATGCAAAAAAATATAAAATCCGCCTTTTGGGCGTCGACACCCCGGAGGTTGATTTCTTTAATCACTCCCAAGGTGAAATCGCACAAAAATCCCGTGCTGCTTTGCAAGCCCTAATTCCCGAAGGCAGTGTCGTTCAAATCAGTGATGACAGTCAAACTGACAAACATGGTCGTGTCTTAGGAAGAATCCTTGCCGATGGCCGAGATATCAATAAAGAAATGCTTCGCCAAGGTTGGGGCTATCTTTATTTTATTTTTCCCTTTGATAAACGTTTGGTCAGCGACTACATCAAGGCTGCCCAAGAAGCCTATGAAAATTCTCGTGGGGTCTTTGCAAAAGATTTCGCCTTTACCGAAGAACCCTATCAATTCCGCATGAAAGTTCAAAATCTTGAGGGTAAAAATCCAGTAGCAGACTTTGAAACTAAAAAGATAGTGGCCCCCGAGAGTTTGCAAAACATCCCTGTGTGGAAAAGGGTTTTCTTTCCTAATTTTGAGTTTGCTTTACAAAATGGTTATAAGAAGTTTTAAAGAACGCGCGACGAGATCTTGCGCTCAGTTTCAGACAGCTTCGTAAACCGCACTTCCACGCGTTGCCAATTCAATGGCAAATAATCAAAGTCCAAACGCTGCGCCCATTCAATAACGACCAGCCCTTCGGGGGCCGCAAACAAATCCCAAAAGCCAGAGCTTTCCAGATCGTCATCGTCCTTAAGGCGGTAAAGGTCCAAATGATCTAAAGATTTTCCTTGGGCATTTTCATAGCGCAAGTGGATCGCAAAAGATGGCGACTGCACGTTACTCATCCCTAAGGATTTGGCCATCATTTGCACCGAGGTGGTTTTACCAGTGCCAACATCACCACTTAAAAGTAAGATCGCACGGTTTTTTAATTGCGGCAGGAACTCCTTCCAAAACTGTTCAAGCTCAATGAGATTTCTCACTGTTCTTTCCGAATTCAGAAGGTTTTCCATTTACTTTAAGATCTTTCGCATTTTGCGCACAGACGCTTCCAGGCCGTCTTCAAGGGCGTAACAAATCAAAGAGTGTCCAATATTTACCTCACGCAGATGCGGTAATTTATTAATTAATTTAGCGTGATGATAATCAAGTCCGTGACCTGCATGCACATTTAAACCTAAATAATTTGCCCATTCCGCAGCTTCCACCAAGCGTTTCCATTCGGCCGCTTTGCGTGCACCTGTTAAGTGCACCCATTTGCCGGTGTGCAATTCCACTGCATCAGCACCCACTTCATATGAAGCTTCGACTTGTTCCATGGAAGGTTCAATGAACATCGAAATTTCAATGCCAATGCGCTGAAGTTTTTCAACCATGGGGGCTAATTTTTTAAAGCCTTTTTTTACGTTAAGACCGCCCTCTGTGGTCAGCTCTTGACGTTTTTCCGGAACAAAACACACCCAATCAGGGCGATATTTTTTTGCAAAAGAAACCATCTGGGAAGTCGCGGCCATTTCTAAATTCAGTGGCACAGGACAAGACTTTGAAAGCACTTTCAGATCTTCAAGCTGAATGTGTCGACGATCTTCGCGCAAATGCAGCGTAATCGCATCTGCACCAGCCGATTCTGCAATCAGCGCCGCCGCTATCGGATCTGGATAGGTTGTGCCGCGTGCCTGCCGGAGCG
>JABWCO010000206.1 GCA_013360185.1 Bdellovibrio sp. | reverse complement strand
GGGTGCGGACGGTGCGCTCGAACGACTGGTCGAGGCCGGCCGGCTGGGCAAGAAAAACGGCAAGGGCTTCTATCATTATTCTGAAGACGGCAAACGTGGTGACGTAGATCAATCCATCTATGCGGCATTGGGTTTAGGTCAACCGACAAATCCACATGATTCTAAAGAGTGCATCGAGCGCGGTGTGTTTGCGATGGTTAATGAATGTGCTTTGGCACTTGTTGAAGATCGTATTGTTGAAACTCCGCACGAAGTGGATCTAGCGATGATCATGGGTACAGGCTTCCCGCCATTCCGTGGTGGTCTGATGAAGTATACGGATTCTTTAGGTGCGCAGTACGTAGCTGATCAGTTGTCGATGTACTCTGCCAACCGCAAAGCTGTCCGTCTAAAGCCGTCGACTCCATTGGCGAATATGGCCAAATCCAATCGTAAATTCTATTAGTATTTTTTAGAAGCCTTAGCCTTAGTTAGACGGGTGTTTTAACTAAGGCTTTTGAGAAACGCAGTTTTTAGCGGGCTTTGACCATGAATATTTCGCTGCGGTCTTCTAGACCTCCAGAGTATTTAACCACTGCTTGAAAAGTGTGGTTCCCGGTCAAGGCTTTATTCATTATGTAAGTTGTCTGGTTGTCAAAGCTGCGCTCTTCTTTTCCATCCACAATCCAATAGCCACTGATCATTCCAACACCACTGGCGGTGCACTGAATGTTGCTTCCTGATCTTACTTCGAGGGGGCAACTGATGTTGACGAAGGCAGAGCGTTCGCTGTCTCTAAAGGTATAGCCGCCGGACTTGGTGCGAACAAAGACTGTGTTTAATTCGAAATCAAGGACGCGTATATCTTGCGTGCCACTGGCAACTAATTTGTTGTTGCAATAAAGTGAAACCTTTGAGTTTTTGAATTTTGTTAAGTTTGAAAAGTAAAAGTCTTTCTTGATTAGAAAACCGGCCCGCGAGCCAACCTGCAACCCGCCTGAATCCCAAGAGGCGATGACAGCTTGTCTTTTGGTAACAATGTTTTGCGGATCTTCGTAAGCTGAAATGGGTACTTCGATGGAGCCAGCTTCCGGATCTTCGATTTTTATCGAAAAACCCGAAGAGGCGACCATAAAACCAATAGCATTAAAGGCGTGAGTGCCCGCGCGGTTGTTGGAAAATGCGATATTAAAAGAACTATAGGCAGGTATTTCAGCTTTGGTGCCATCCAACTCGCGTGTCATGACTCCGCCGATCTCAACTCTGAACTGTTCGTTCGAGTCCCAGTTCAGCATACTCGCGTAAGTCGAACATGAAGGAGCACTTGGTTCCGTGCTGCTGCTGTTTGTTCCGGAACTATTAGTCGCCGTTGCAGATTGTGCGGAGGAGGCTCCTGACGTGTTATTCTTGCCAGCATCTGAGTTTGCTGAGGGAGCTGCAGCGCCGCCTGAAGTGCCGCCGGTGCCATCCTGAGACACAAGATTTTCGTCCGTACCAGCCTTTGTTGAGGCTTGCTCCAGCGCACTAAAACTTTGCGGAGTACAATTTTGAAAAGAGATGAGTACGAGCAAAAAACCTAAGGTCGTCCAGATGGATCGGCGTGTTTTAATGAGCATGTGTGTTCCCCCGATGAACTGACAATGCAACGTGGAAGCCAACCCAGTCCGATGTGGTAAGAGATGGGGGGCTGGAGCTGTGTCTTTTGTTTACACAAAGTCAAAGCAGAACTCTGATTTTTCTATGAAAATCACAATGTTAAATAAGCATTGCAAGGCGCTTCAACGGTGTTTAATGTTTGAGCGGTGGGTTTAAAACTTAAAACGACGGATGTCTAAGTGCGAGGGAATCGCTTCGCCGAAAAGACCCCGTACCAACGTTCGTGCCGCATTGAAACTTAACCCCATACCATGTCCCGAACAACCGGCCATGATGTGGATATTGGTATTGTTTGGCAAGGCTCCTAGCAACATCTGACCGTCAGGGGAAAAGCCCATAATGCCGGACCACTGGTAAGAAATTTTGGCTTCCTTGCCATAGCGAAAATGATTTTTTACGAAACTAAAAAGAGCGTCCTGAATCAGAGGTGTCGTTTCATCTGCATAGGTGTTTTCTTTTTCAACGGATAAATTTCTGAACCCACCTATGAGCAAGTGTCCTGTTGGCAATTGGCGGAAATAGCACAAGTGTTTAGTTAAATAACAAGGTCCTTTCACGAATTCAGGCAAAGGCTCTGTAACTAAAATTTGTCCGCGTCCCGGGGTGATAATCTTAGTAAATTCTTTTAGAACCAACGGCAAATAGGCGTTCAAAGTGAGAATGAGTTTCTCGGCGACAAAAACACCTTGGTCGGTGCGCACTGTTTGTTTGCCAGATTTTTCCGAGATAGAGAAAACCTCGGTATTTTCAAAAATCGCAATATCCAGCTTTCCGCGCAAATGTTGCAATAGTTTGATCGGATGGACATAGCCATCTCCCGCGTACTGGATGCCCCCATCAAAGCCCGTCACACCATAATCTCGCTCTAAATCCTGCGGTCCGACCTCCTGCACATCAAGTCCTTGCGTGCGCATTACAGCGCCTATGGCTTGATACTTTTCCCAGTGAGCAGCACTGGGTGCCACCGTGCAAGAACCCGTAGGGCGAAAGTCCACGGCATCAGCAGAGTCCTGAATCACATGCTCTAGAAGCAACTTGCGATTGTCCTCAGAAAACTTCCAAATCTCCGTCGCTTTTTCTAAGCCGAATTGATCTTGGAGCTTAATAAAATGTTCGGTCGAACCACAGGTCACAAAGCCGGCGTTGCGGCCGGAGGCGCCTGAGCCGACTAGATTTTTTTCTAAGACCGCGATTTTTAAATGAGGATCGTGGCGTTGCAGCCAATACGCTGTCGATAGCCCCGCAATGCCTCCGCCGACAACGACGATGTCATAGTTTTTGGGAGTTGCAGCGGAGCTTGCAAGTGTTTGGTCTAACCAGTACGAAATACTCATAAAAATCCTTAAAGATACTTAATCATTTCTTCAGCAGTGCAGCGGCATGGGTTGCCATCTAATACACATTCATAGTCGATTTCGATCCAGTATTCTGGATGAGTTGCCACACTGTTAAAACCAAATTTCGTTAAATAGCGAATCGAAGAGTTGTTGGGTGATTCCTTCCACGCGTGGGTGATTACGGCTAAGGCTCCCAGCTTGCGAAATCCCGCCAGGGCTGCCTCTGAAAGTTTTGGTCCCCAGCCGGCACCTTGCGCTTCCTCGGACAGGAACAAACTTTGAAAGTACGCCACGCGCTCTAATGGGACTTTCCACAGATCGGGGCGCAGTTTCGAACCTTTTCCCTTGCTCCAAGTTCCAGGTGGATAGGCTAAGCGCAGTCCGTGGATGGCTCCTTGGTCATTTTCTAGAACAAATGAACACATCACGTTTTGGGAATAGGATTTGCGATAACAGTCCTGCAACTCTTCTAAACGGAAATAATTGAGGCCTATCACTTTGTCAGTGAAATCTTTTAAATTGGGCAGGTCACGAAGCTCTAAAGCGCGTATATGCATGGGCATCATAAAACTCCATCCCCGGGGACGAGGTCAAGTGCCGCTCTATCGGCATCCCGTCAAACGGCGGAAATCGCACCGAGCCTGGGCGGGTGAGAGGGGTCTTAGGTCGCTTAAAGCCGCCCTTGCCTGTAAAGATTATGCTTGGGGTAGGGCTGGGGCTAAATGCTTTTGATCCCAGGACTTTTCTTTGGCATAACGACCGCTTGAAAATATCTGGGGGTTAGGTATGCTTTTAAGGCAATCTTTTAGACTTGTAGGCGCTGTTGCATCTTTGTGGGCCTTATCCGCTTGTACGGTCAAAGAAGAGCGTATCATCGAAAAACAAGCACCGACGGATATCCGCGAGTCCTTTGCGCCTGCAACCTGCGATAAAGCGTCTTGTGTTACGATCCAAAAGACTTATTTAGGTAAAACATTTTTACTTATGGCTTTGA
>JABWCO010000062.1 GCA_013360185.1 Bdellovibrio sp. | reverse complement strand
CTCCCGATCCCTATTAAATAAGCTGGTTCGCCATTTTTAGCAAGGGGGACTTACCATCCGGGGCGACTAAAATTCATATTTTTGCCGACTTTTCCCTCGAGAAAACATTCTTTGTCGCACCGATTTCGTTAAAAGTTCGACGCCATACTTAGTATTGTTTATTAAAAATCTTGAAGACCTAAGAGCTCTTTACAAGCTTCCATTTGTTTGTCGATTTCCAGCAGCGCCTTTTGTAAACGAAGCATTTCGCGATCATCTAATTCGTTCTCTAAAGCCGCTAAAACTATAGGATGTTTCTTAAGCCAGGCCCCTTGGCGTGAGGCATAAGTTTCGGGGACCCCGGAGCGAAGTGCAGCCATTCGGGCGTCACGATCTTTAAGAAACTCCCCGATGAATTTAAGAGTTTCTAACGTCAGGAGTTTTCTATGGGCCTTCAGGCGCGACGAAAAACCCACTTGTCTGATCCGCATTAGAGCCTCCTTAGTCATGGCCCTGAGAGGCCAGATAGAGTCTTAAGCATTACGTGAAATTAATAAAATTGCAGCAGAATTTTATAGGACTCTGCCATAGATTTTTCAAAAAAACCCGTCAACGCGCACCTTTGTTATTTAATTTTATAGCCCACAAGAACTTTAGGTTTCACAGGGTTAACAGACCTATTTGCATAGGTGCCGAAAACCAACAAACCCGACATAATAGCCACTATTAAAAGACTTTTCATTGTCACTCCGATAAACGAATCATCGTTCTTTCGCTGTGGGAACATAAGGTATTTCAAGTAAGACTTCCAGTTAAGGTCGCCTTAACAAAGAATCCCAATACTCTTGCGAAGTATTTACTTTTTAACTGCCGAAAGACGGCACTTCGATGGATAAACTTATTCCCGCATTTAGAAAAGTGTCTAAAGTTTTGGCAAAGAGGATTAAAGCAAGAAAGCTTTAAACTTAGAACCTTTGATTTTTGAGTTCGCAAGCTTCTTTAAAACCTTTTCGGCCAATGAAGACGAGATCGCAATAAGGCTGTAGCGTTCAAATATTTCTATTTTACCGATATCGGCTCCCGCTAACGCCTGGGGACCTGAGGTCAAAGCCCCCAGAATGTCTCCAGGACGAAGCTTGTCCAGTTTGCCGCCAGAGATTTGCACGGTCTTCATGCGTGTTGTTTGGAACTCACGCCCTAAACCAAGTTGATTATCAAACCCCAGCTTCTGTCGGATCATCTTTACGCCGGTGGCTTTTTCGATTTCTTGCACCTTGATCGCTTCAAAGGCCGTTGCAATAGACACGGCCGTGCCCTTGCGTCCGGCTCGCCCCGTTCGACCAATGCGATGTATGTACACATCCGAAGTTACAGGTAGATCAACATTTACGACCAACTCCAATGTGTCGATATCAAGACCCCGGGCCGCCACATCGGTAGCGACTAAAATGCGCGTGCTGCCATTTCTAAATAAAGAAGTCGCACGATCACGCTCGGGCTGCGACAGGTCCCCGTGCAACACATTGGCGCTGACTTTAAACTTTGCAAGCAGGCTGCCGATTTCATCCACTGTTGACTTCATCCGACAGAAAATCAAAGTGCACTCCGACGGATGGCGCTGCAAGATACGGATCAGCGTATCAACTTTGTGTTCACTTTCCGAATCGTAAAGATATTGTTCAATTTTAAGAGATTCTTGCGCATCTTTATCAATCGTCACACGCTCTGCATTTTTTTGGTATTTGCGCGAAAGCTTTTCGATTCCCTCAGGGAAGGTCGCAGAAAAAAACACGGTCTGACGAGTCTTTGGCAGCTCGTCCATAATCGCTGACATTTCGTCAGCAAAACCTTCATCCAACATACGGTCGGCTTCATCTAAGACCAAAAACTTTAAGGCGCTCACTTGCGCGTGGCCATTTTTTAACATCTCAATCGTGCGCCCTGGTGTGCCTACCAAAACTTGAGCGCCTCTTTGCAATGCTTGAATTTGTGGAGGATAAGGCTGCCCGCCAACCAGGGCGACAGCTTGTAACCCTGGAAAAGCTTTTGAAAACTTACGGCATTCCTTTAAAACCTGATCACACAATTCACGCGTGGGACATAAAATCAATGCCTGAGGCAATAGCTCCTCAACTTGGATTTTCTGTAAGATCGGAATAATAAAGGCCGCCGTCTTGCCACTGCCCGTTTGCGATTGACCAATAAGATCTTTACCCGCCAATAAATGGGGAATACTTGCCGCCTGAATCGGCGTCATTTGCGCAAAACCCATTTCTTCAATAACACGAAGAAGATTTGACGATAGCGGTAATGATTTAAACTCAGTTGGATTCAGAAGGGGCCCCTTGGCAATAAAAAGAAGCCCACTATACCACTGTCAGAGCTCTTCCATAAAGATCTTTTCAGTGATCTTCCAAAACTTATCCTGCTTGCGCGCGATCACATAGACTGGAATCCGCAAGGAATTCTGATTTCTGATCAAATCCGCGGGCGTCGCGATATCAATCTGCAGCTCCGGCCGCTTCAAATGTGAGCGCAGAAAGTTGATGTTGAACTTTTTTACCGCCGAGGGGTTGTTAAAAAAATGAGCTTCGCTGACGTATTCCGCGTTATAGTCATAATAGCGGATTTCAAGATACGGATTGCCGTTCTTGTCTTTGCGCTCTTCAAAAGTGACCTTCTCGGGACTTAAGATATGGGCATTCTTGGAAAGTTTGGCCTGTTTAAGCTTGGCATCGGCATCGATTAGCACCGCTTTGCACTTTTCACACTCCCGCGCCGTGATATCGTTTTCACAACCGCAAGCATGGCACATCTTCGCACGAAAGCGGAAACCGCAGGGTTTGATTTCCAGGGTCCGCGGATTTTGTACGACCCCTCGACAAGTCCGTCCGAAGTGCTCAAGGACCTCACCCTCAAAGTCCATATAACCCCAGAAATCATTAAAAAAACCACACTGAGGGCACAGAACCTGAACCGCGACAGTGTCTTTAGCCGGCTTCTTGTCGTTGATTTCAGGCTTATAGATGTCATGCCCCATACCGGTGTAATCCAGAACGTAGCAATCTTTTTTACCCGAAGATAAGCGCAAGCCCCGGCCCACAATCTGCTGGTAAAGACTGTTGGATTCTGTCGGCCGCAAAATCGCAATCACATCGACGTGAGGCGCATCAAAGCCCGTGGTTAAAACCGACACATTCACCAGGTACTTAAATTTGCGCTCTTTAAAGTCGTTAATAATTGTTTCGCGCTCGCGGATGTCTGTATCGCCTAAAACCACCCGTACTTGGTCGGCGGGCAAATAGGTCATGATTTCTTCGGCGTGCTTAACGGTGCCGCTAAAAATCATGACTCCCTTGCGATCAAATCGCTCGGTGATGTCGATAATGTTTTTTATAATCAGAGGCGTCAGGCGATTTTGATTTCTTAAGATCTCTTCAATTTCGCTGTTAGAATAGGTTCCGTTTTTGGTTTTTAAATCTGAAAAATCATAGGACGTAACCGGGATATCGACTTTCACCGGAGTCGTCAGATACTTATTTTTGATCATGTAACTTAACGGCAGTTCATAAACGCATTGTTTAAAGAACCGCTTTTTATCCGACTTTATTTCCCCGGCGTTTGAAAACTCATAAATCCACCCCAAACCCAAACGATATGGTGTTGCGGTAAGCCCCAGAATACACAAATTGGGATTGCGCTGTTTTAGCTTTTGAATCACCTCTTGATATTGGGTCGAACCTTCCTCAGCGACACGATGGCATTCGTCTATGACTACCAAAGAAAAGTTATTAAAGAAATCATCCCCGGCCCGGGCAATCGATTGCACGCTGCCGAAAATGGCTTTTTGAGAATGATCTTTTTTCCCTAAACTTGCAGAAAAAATACCAGCTTCAAGACCGTAACTTGTGTACTTTTCGTAATTTTGTTCAACCAGTTCTTTAACGTGTGCCAAAACCAGAACGCGCCCCAGAGCAATGCGCGCAAGTTCAGCGATGACCAAACTTTTTCCCGCCCCCGTGGGCAGAACAATCACGGCCGGCTCACGCGTTTTCTGGAAGTATTTAATGACGTTTTGAACCGCCTGATGCTGATAGTCGCGAAGTTTGTACATACCCCTGCACTATCAACTGGATTCTTAGAGAATGTAAGGTCTGCTGTGACGCATCCCGAGCTAGACGCCAGCTTCTGGTTCCGTATCCTTAGAAGGGGTCCATTCTAGCAAAGACATTTCGGACGTCTTAGTCCAATCGATCTTCACCTTACTGATCACTCGAATAGAAACCTCGTCGCCATTCACTGTCCATAACAGAGTATCGCCCTTAGAGATGCCTAAGGCTTTACGAACGCGACCAGGAATTGTAGTTTGATTTTTCTTTGAGGCTTTTGACGTTGCAGATGGTTTAGCCATAAAACCACTTTAAACAATATCAGGGCCCCTTGTCGAACACCTCTTGACCAGGGCCTAATAATCTCTCCTTTAAGCCAGCTTCCCTACCTAAATGAAGATACCCATTTGTCCCAGGTATTAAATGGTCAACCGAACTTCACCTTATTCCACCTTTAGGATTCGTTTGCTTAAGTTTATAAGTTAACAGTTCGGCCAAAAGATAATGTCCCACGGGTGTCGGATGATAGTCCCAGGGATATGCACTTCGTCCGTCGGTGATACGTCCAAAATCGACTTGGCTGAAATCCCAAAATTCGATTCCGACCTTGGCAAAAGCGGCTTTATACATTTCAGGATCAAGCCGTGATCCTGGATACGAAAAAACTACGAAACGTTCAAGGTTCATGTGTTTTTTTAATTTATCCGTATAAACTTTAATAACCTTCGCCATAAAATCCATATCACTTTGTCGTATCGCCAGCGGATAATCGACCCTATAAAAATCAAGCAAAGCACTGCTGGCAAAAAAGGAGTAAACTGAATTCACGCCTTTGCGACTCTGTGCAAAGGAACCTTGATATTCTAACTCACCTTGTGAATTTAATTTATAGTAGGGATGCTTTAACATCCACCTTCTGTATTCACGCAAGCAGTTCAAGCGACAGATCATGCGCTCTATGGTGTCATCAATAATAAGATAAACGCCGATATTTTTTGCCGGCACCTTTAGATCCGTATACCGGTATTGGGGAAAATTCTCAATTTCTTCAAGAAAAACATTGGGTGCAGAGCCGCCAACTCCAAAGTTGAACACTTGATACTGAGGGTTTAGTTTCGCAAATTGGGAAGCGTAGGTTTCATCACTATTAACCCCTTCTCCGAAGGTATTCGAATCACCAAAAAAAAGAACTCCCTGGTCCTGAGACGTTCCGTTGAAAACCACGACCCGACGGGAACGCTCGTTTGTATCGATGGTCACATCGTAAATAACCCGATCCGAATTTTCAACTTTTACGAGAGACCGAAATTTTAGATTAGGTCTGAAAATGGAACTCGTTAACCACAGATTACGACGTTCATGAGGGCCTCCATGTTTTAACGAATAGTCCAGCTTTGTAGATCGAGGGGCTTGCTGCTGAACAGAAAAAAAATTCTCCATATCCTGCCGCGCCCAGTGGGACTGTTGATACTTTGTTTTTATAAATTCTGTCAGCTCTGGGTCCTCGCCAAGAGCTCTCTCGACAACCTGGGGCTGGGAAAAAAAAGCAAACCTTTTGTTTAAAATGAATACGCCTTCTGCACAAAGTAAAATTATAACAGAAAGACCTAAACCGACAAATACCGCTATGAAGTTCTTCTTCATCAGTTGCCCTCCCCCAAAAGTTTAATCACAAAGCAATTAGGACCTCAGGTTATTCTTTTAAGAAATCAAAATCCCGGTCCAAAACCGTTTTACGCCCCTCGGCCCGCGCATTGTCGATCGCACGATCGGTAATCACTCGCACATAATCAGACAACACGTCCATCACTGAAGCTGACGTATTAAAGTCAGCACGCGCGGTTACGTATTCCTTAAGTCGTGATGCGACAATCAAAACGTCGCGGGGCACTTTGGCTGCCCCGCCAAAGGAGTTTGAAGATGTAGCTCCGGTTGTGGAGGGAGCGGGTTTTATTAAAGTTCGCGAAGGTCCCGCGTCCGCCGTCTTAGGTGCCATCTTTTCAATGGCTCCGGCCTGCCGATGTCTTGCTCCAGGCAAGTGAGCATCAAAACACGAAACGCTGCAAAACACGTAACCCGTGCGCTCGCCATTACAGGTTGAAACACTGCACACATAATATCTAGCGGCAAAGTTAATGGGCTTTTTACAAGTACTGCATTTCTTCCAAATATTTGCTTCGGTATTTTCCATGTCGGCTCCGTATAGGCCTTAAAGGTTAGCACTTTCGCAAATGTTGTCTAGCACCATATTGTTTAAAGCAATGCACTGGCCCCGCCGTAACTAGATCCCCACAATAATTATGCAAGATTAAAGAGCAATCCCCCGTGTCTGAGACAAAAATTAAGCTCGCAAACCCCGACGCACAGCCGCTTTCACATCTAAATGTTCGCTTTTTTTTCAGGGATCTAGGAATCTGATCCGGATGAGAAAAATCCCCTTAAGCGTTCGAGAATTTAGCCTGCCTTGTCCCCGTACGGGAGGCATCGAAACGCACTCTGGTTATGGTACTCCGCCAACCAGTGGTCAAGAAATCCATCAGACGATTCAACGGCAGCGCCTTAAAACTGTTCCTGGCTATGTCGCCGAAAAAAATATTAGCGGAGAATTTTCGCAAGGCGCTTACACGTTTGTGATTTCCGGTCGGGCTGACGGTTTTATCCCCCAGCCGCTGATGATTGAAGAAATCAAATCTGCCTTTGATGTCGATGAACTTTTGCGTAAACTTGAAAGCGACACCGATCATCCCTATTTCTGGCAACTGCGTACCTATGGGTATTTTCACTATCAAGCGACGGGTGAAATTCCGGTGCTGCGCTTACACTTAGTATCAGCACGAAACTTTAAAACCCGCGACATTGATTTTGTTCTTGATGTGGATTCGTATGAGCATTGGCTGACCTTACGATTGGCTGAACTTGAAAAAGAAACCGAACAAAAAGAAAAAACTTTTAAGCGCCGACAGAAGATCGCTGCTGAAATGCCTTTTCCATTTGCGTCGCCACGCCCCGGGCAAAAAGAGCTGGTCGCAACCATTGAAGAACATTTCAACCACGGCACCCCCTTAATGCTGCAAGCCCCAACAGGCTTAGGCAAAACCGTGGGCATTTTATTTCCCTCGTTAAAAGAAGCTTTGGCGCGCGGACAAAAAGTTGTGTACGTCACCCCTAAAAACTCACAACATCAGGTCGCCGAAGAAGCAGTCGAGATGATGCAAGAGCAAGGCGCAAAACTGCGCGCTTTGACTTTGAACGCAAAAAGTAAAATGTGCCTTAAGGCGGAGCCCCTGTGCAATCCACGCTACTGCGAATATGCGAAGGACTATTATAAAAAAGTCGCCGACCATGACCTTGTTAACAAACTTGGTAAGTTAAAAAACTTAAGCCGTGAAAAGTTGCAAAGCCTGGGCGAAGAATTTCAAGTCTGCCCCTTTGAACTTTCCGTGGAAGCCTTAGAACGCGCGGACGTGGTGATTGCCGACTACAATTATGTTTTTGCCCCACGCAGCCTTTTAGGTCGCCTCGCGGCCCCGTTGCTAGAACCCAGTGAAAAGCCAAATCTTGCCATCGATGAAGCTCACAACTTGCCGGCCCGTGCTCAAGATTATTTTTCACCCAGTATCTCAACCCAAAGTCTTGCGCTGTTAGAAAAAGAATTCATTAAATTGCCAAGCTCTTTTTCCTTTTCAGCCCCCGTCATAGCACAACGGGCGCGTCGTTTAATTCAATCTTATGGTAAAGAAGGCTATTCAAAAATCATCGCCATCGATCTGGATCCTTTTTTAGAAATAGAAAAAGACATTCGCGATCTGACCACAGAGTATTTAGAATCCGATGCCGAGATTTTGCCGCGAGATCCACTTTTAAGATTTATGAATCTGTGGGCCGACTTTGTCGCAGCTTTAAGTCATTCAGGGGAAGAGTTCTTTCAAACGTATCAACGGCAAAATTCTTTAGAGATGCTAAAGATCACCTGCTGTGATGCCGCGGAACACTTGTCCCTAGCCTATGAAGAGTTTAAAAATATCGTGGCCTTTTCGGCAACGCTGAAGCCTTTTGATTATTATGAAACACTGTTGGGACTTCCCGAAAGCACCGTCAAACTGGAGTTCCAATCCCCATTTAAAAAAGACAACCGCAAACTTTTAATCATCCCACAAGTTTCAACAAAGTTTGCTGATCGCGAAGCCAGTGGAACAAAGATTGCCGAAATTATTGCGCGGGTGACCTCGCTGAAATCAGGCAACTACATTGCCCTGTTTCCTAGTTTTGAATTTATGCGCCAAGTGCAAAACAGCTTAAGCCTGCCAAATTTTACTATTTTGGCGCAAGAACGGGAAATGAAACAAACCCAAATTCAAGAGTATTTGGGCGAAATGAAGGCCGCAAATAAAAATATTCTTTTATTAGGGGTGCAAGGCGGAGTTTTCTCTGAAGGAGTCGACTTTCCCGGTGACATGCTGATTGGCGCCTTTGTCGTGGGACCGGCTTTGCCGAACTTTGACTTTGAGCGAGAGCAAATTCGCAAGTATTACGAAAAATCCTATGGCAAGGACAATGCCTTTAATTATGCGTATGTGTATCCCGCGATGGCCAAGGCTGTGCAATCTGCCGGGCGTGTGATTCGTTCAGAAACCGACCGTGGCTTAATCGTGATGCTGGATGGCCGCTTCTTACAAGCCAGCTATTCCGAATCCATGCCCGACGGCTGGTTTGAAAAATCACCCCAAGAATTGGTCTCGCAACAAATTCTTAAAGACGTGCAGAACTTTTGGGAGGCCAGCGATGCAACTTAGTCGCACTCCGGTGGTCTTTTTGGATATTCAAACAACGGGAGCCAAACCTGATAATGCGCATATGCTAGAAATAGCCTGGAGCACTCTGGCCAGCGAAGACATCCACAGCCGCTTGGTTGCGCTTCCTGACACACAAGAAATCCCGTGGCGTATTCAGATGATCACAGGGATTAAGCAAAATGAAATGACTGCCGCGATTCCCTTGGCAGACGTCATTTCTTCTTTTTTAGAATTCATGCAAACCCACGCCGCCGAAAACCCTGTGGTTGTGATTCACTTTGCGCAATTTGAAAAGCCGTTCTTAACGGACGCTTTTGCAAAACTGCAAAAGGAAATCCCCTTCGAAATATTATGTACACACGAAATCGCCAAACGACTTTTTCCGAACTTACCCACTCGTGGCATCAAAGGCCTGGCCGGTTACTTTGGTTGTCCGTCGGGTGAGTTCAAACGCGCCAGCAACCACGTCCAAGCCACGCAAGTTATTTGGCAGGGTTTGATTACGGCACTTCAGGAAAAAGGAATTTCAAGCCTTCCCGCCCTGCAAGAGTGGCTAACCCAGACGCCAAAAGCCGCACGCACAAAATATGAATATCCCTTGCCCAAAGAAAAGCGTTTAAGCTTACCTAAAGAGCCCGGCATTTATCGAATGCTCAGCCGCTGGGGCGAAGTCTTATACGTAGGCAAAGCGACCTCTTTGCACGACCGGGTAAACAGTTATTTCCGCGGGCAAAAAAATCGTGATACACGTAAACTCGAAATGCTAACCCAGGTGTGGGACCTGCACGTGACCGTTGTTGCCAGCCCCTTAGAGGCGGCCTTGCTAGAAACTGATGAAATCAAACGCTTAAATCCCCCTTACAATGTCAGCCTAAAAACAGGTCGCCGCGAGATGGTCTTCTTCAATAAATGCTTCACCGAAAAAAGCACTGTGCCTGATGCTCAGTTTTCGATGGGACCATTTTCAAGCGCCACGCCTTTGGATTCCATCTTGAAATTAAGCCAAAGCTTACGCGACGGAGTCTTCCAAGAAGACATTTTTTACGAAGAGCTGCCGGCAGAAGACATCCGCCAAGGATTTGAAATTTTCTGCGTCCGCCATAATCTAAACGCCGACGACTTTAAGTCCATGCGCAATATCTTAGCATTGGGCGCTTGGTGGTATCGCGATTTAGTGGAAGAAGAAGCTGAAGAGGAGGATGCTCAAAATTCAGAAGAAGAAGAAGAAGAAACTCCTCTTACCCCGAAGGACATTGCCGATAAGTTTGAACGTCACTTCATCAGATCTGCGGCGACATACTTGCGCGCAAAAAAACTCACGCGTTTGCTAAACAGCCGCATCGTCATCTATGCAGAAAATAAAATCGAACTGACCGTGCGTGGTGGCTTTGTAGATAAAGACCTTGCCGCGCCCGTTAAAAAATCCTGGGAAGGTCTTTCGATTGATACTTATGATCGCATGACGGTTTTGCAGATGGAAATCAATAAACTCTCTGCCCGTCACCCGGTCGAGATCGAGCTCGCGAAATAGATTCACGATCAGCCTGTCTGACTATATTAGGACCTTGCAAGCAAGTTGTGTCGTGTCTGAATATGCAGGCGCTGCTTGTTGAACGGCGCCATTGCTCAAAAAAGTCAGCGATCTATTTTTAATGTCGAACTTAAGCTTATAACAGTACATACTTTGCGCTTCATCACGGCACGCTTGTTCTTCCATAGAACTGCTATGTAATGGGGACACTTTATCACCGCCCAAAAATTCTAGTTGTCACAGTTCCAGTTCATATGACTGCAAACTTCAACAACAGCACCCGTGCTGCGCACAATGACTTCCCCGGCTTTTAGTTCTGGCGCACAAATGAACATCTGTTCCCACTTACCGTCAGAAATAAGAAACGCCTGGCAACTATCATAGTCCGTCTTTAAGTACGGCGAACAAGTATCTAAAAGCGTGTCGCGTGAAATAAGCCCAGCTCGGGATGTTACGGTTGAAGTGCATTCTTCGTAGGAACTAAATGCTTCTTCATTAAAAGACAACTCCATATCTTCGGCCTGAGCAAAAGCCCCCAGAGTCATTAAAGCCGCTGCCATGATTATAACTTTTTTCACTGATACCTCCGCAAAGCATTCAGCTGGCGAATCTTCAAGTTCTGTACCTAAGGATTGTACACTCAGATCCAATATAGCCCCTACCACATAGGATGTGACAAAAACCGCTAAGCAACTTGATTTAAATTACATTTTACTATTTCGGGGTTGGTCGCAGCTTCAATTATTTTGGCCAGATAGTGTCTTCAACGGGGGAAATCTTTTTTCCGTCAAAGCGATGAATTATTGGTCGACCGTTCGCGGGCACGGCGTGCTCACCACCCGCTTTCGTCGTAAAATCCGACACCGCAGAGTCCTCAAGTGGGGGATTCACTACAAAAACGCAGCTTTTTGCGCTTACTAACGGATTTGTGTCTGTTTTGCCTGAGGTAAAAACATTAGGGTTTCCTGTTCTGCAATCAAAGATAAAAATCTCACCACCGCCAGTACTGGGCGTTGCCAATAAGAAATAACTTCCACAAAAGTTGGGTCTTTTTCCGCCCTCCTCAAATTCATTCTTGATGGCCTTACGATAGATATTGGATTTTTTATGTAACTTTACTTTGGGAACTTTACACCAGGGTAAGGGATTACTTTTAGCAGGGTGGTCTTTTAAAAGCTTTTCGTATTTGGGCAAAAGAAGCTCCTTGGGAGCTTCTTTCACGGCAGACGACGAGGATGCCGCCTTGCCTGACTGCGAGTGGCCACACCCGTTTAAAACAAGAACTCCCAATAAGATCGCGACAAACTTAATTAGTCTTTCCATAGGAAAAATTCTTACTTTGAAGCGGCAAAAGGTCAAATCGAAAAGTGTGCTGAGTATTAACCGGGAAAATGGAAGGTTCGGGTTCGAAAATAAAAAAACCCGACCATCTTAGTCGGGTTTTGATTTTTTTATCTGCGTAATCGAGCAACCTTAGAACAGATTGATGTTCGTCGAAAGAGCCACATTGGTTCTGTCGTCACGGATGTCTTTAGGTGTGAACTGGATATTTGGGTAAAGGTAAATATCACGAGTTACAGAGATGCCAAGACCTACAGATTGGTATGGTTCAACCTGTTTAAAGCCTGTCGTGTCTTCTTTGCGTTGGAATTCACCGTAACCAAAGACAGTTCTGAAAGAATATCTGTCAGTGAAAGAGTACTGCATGAATGGGTAAGCGCCCACAAGCCACTCTTCACGATTGACTTTCCCTGAGTTCATGTCTGCCTTGAATCCTTTATTAGTCACTTCGTTGCCATAGAAATCTTTGCTTAAACTAAAGCTTACGCCGCCGTTCCATTTTGTTGTGCCGAAGTTTGCAAGGATCGTTTGGCTGTAGCTAAGGTTATAACTGTATCCAAGTGCCGTGGTTGTATCTGCAGTATAGTAGCTGCCTGTCATACTAGAAATCATCTGTGCACCGAAAGCTTTGTAACCACGGCTCCAACCCATGTACGGAGTTGAAACACGGTAACGAGCGACTTCTTTGCCGTTACCATAGTAAGTCTTATCTTCCGCGTTCTTAGTGATATCGCCGTGGAATGGATCGACAATTGTGATACCAGTACCAAAACTTAGATTGTCGCGTTCATTAAGACGCAGGTTAACACCGACATTACCAGAAAGTGTTGCTAAAGCTTCTGTGTCAGGGCCTGTGCGGTAAGCTGGGCGAACGGTCGCACCAGGATCCTTGAGACTGCCGCCGTTGTAAGCCAAAGAAGATTTAAATGACCACATTGATTTTGAACCTAAAGTGGCTCTCATGCGGGCATCGGTGATCTCGTCATCGATGTCTTTAACTTTTTCAGTTGGTTTTTGCATGTCGCTAACTTTTACTGAAGATTCGTTCGTCGCGCTGGTTGATTCGCTTTTCGTCTCAGTTTGCGCACTGGCATTAGCAGAAAAAACAGCGGTCAATGCTAGGGCTAAAAGTGTATTTTTGATCATAGGACCCCTCCTGATTTGGGAAGGTTCTATACGTAATCCTAAGTATTTGCCAGCTTGTTTTTGGGTTATGGGGTCCCAAGGGCGAATTTTTCCCAGGGTATTTACCTTCTTATAGGCCCCCCTGAATCCTTTTGCAGCTTCCCTTGTACCGGCAACCTTTTATTTCGGCTTTAAAATCCCGCGCATCATCATTTCGATAAAATCATCGACGATACCTTCAGAACTTGTGTACTTTTGTTTTACGGCCAAACTCATGCCGTTCAAAAGCGAGATGTAAATCCCCACCAAACGATTCAAATCAAAATCTTTCAAATCCGAAGTTGATTGCGCCAGGGATTCACGCAGTGGAGCGAAAATAGAAGAAGACACTAACTGCATCACCTCCCCCTTTGCTCTCTCGGTAAGGTGGGGCATATCCATTTGCGAAATTAGTGACATATTCATCGGAGGCTGCGCAATAAACCAAATGGCGAAAGATCTTAAAAACCCCTCCAGATCGGGACTTGCTTGGCGCATTTCGTAAACCTGCAGACGGTATTTTTCAAGGCGATTGCGCAGGACTTCCAGATAGATCTCTTCCTTGCCCCCAGGGAAATGGTAATACAAAGAGGCTGGCTTCATCTGCAACAAGTCGCTCAGTTCCTGCAGGGACGTCACTTTATAGCCGTTGCTAAAAAACAGAGTTTCCGCCATTTCAATAATTTGCGCGCGCATCGGGGCCCTTTCAGCTAGTACCTAAAAACTATTAGATAAATTAGGTAGAATACAACAAGAAACAATTCTAACTTGGCCCCAGTTCAATAACCCCTAAGGAGGAATCATGAAAAAAGCTCTGCTCTTTGCCTTCGTTGCCAGTGGTTTGATCTCTGCGCAATCTTATGCGGATCAACAGACCGTGGATCAAGTGGACCTGACTCGTTATGTGGGAACCTGGTACGAAATTGCGTCGATCCCGCAAACTTTCACAAAACAGTGTGTAAGCAACACGACTGCAGAATACACCTCACTTCCATCAGGTGAAATTCAAGTGATCAACAGCTGTGACAAAAGCGACGGCAAACGCTCTGTCGCTGAGGGACACGCGAAAATCGTGGACACTGTCACCAACGCAAAGTTGAAGGTCACCTTCGTGAAATTCTTTGACTGGATTTACCGCTTCGGTGGCGACTATTGGATCGTGGGTCTTGAAGACAACTATCGTTATGCGATCGTCGGTCATCCAACGAAAGAATACGCATGGATTCTTTCTCGCGATCCTGCGATGAGCAAAGAAGATCTTTTAACGGCTTACGGAACTCTGCAAAGCAATGGCTATGACACTTGCAAAATTATGACGACGATCCAGACTTCCGGGATTTCTGTGTCGACTCGCTTGTGTGATTATGTGAAGGGTCTTTAGGCCTTTTTTGTTTCACTAGTGCTGGTTTAAGGGGCCTGATCTGTTGATCGGGCCTTTTTTTTATTTGTCCGATTTTTCTGAAAACAAATTAGAGATTTCTTGAGCATAAATACTCAAATGTCTCCCCGGATTGGCTTGATGTTTTTTTTGCCTCAAATACTTACCAATCTTTATCCATTAAAAGTGAACGAAAAGTCCAAATTAGCGGCAATATCAAGCGCTGACTGTTCCTTTGGCTCTAGGAACTCTTTTGTTAGAGTAAGATTGATATCGTAATAACTTTTCTCACTCTCAAGAATTTTACTGATCGCCATGATTCGGAAAGCTTTTTCTTGTTCCAAACTTAGTCCGGTAAACTCTTTCCCCTTACCTTCCCATGACCGAAGAGTTGAAGAAGCCACTAAAATCTTTTTCGAAATATCGTCATAGGACATTTTCAAAAAAGTTCTTAAGAACTTCAGTTGATTTCCAGTCAGTCGTTGCTGACTTCTCAACAGTGCTTTAGCCGTCAAAAGCTTTAACTCATTCATGTTAATATCAGGGAACTCCTCACCATGGGCCCTTTTCATGACAACGTTTTTAAGGAGCACATCGAAACCAAAGCCAGTAAATGTGTAGGTCTCTATAACTTTTGACATCTTAATCCTCCTTCTTATTCTTATCGATAGCCGTCACAATGATGGTCTTCGGATCAGCAAACGCAATAATGATTCTAAGATCTTTATCGCCGTTTTCATTCTTACCTCTAAGGCAGTACTTCCAACTGGTTCCGTCAGAGTTCAGGCTGTCTTTGCTTTCCTCGCGATAAGCCGAGTAGATGGCTTCCTCGATATCACTCATTTGAATATCTCGTTTTTCCATCTGCTGCTGAGCATGCTTCGAAGGAATCAACTGACCGGACTCTAGCGCGGCTATGGCGTCTTGAATCACGTTCTGTCGCTTCTTTATCGACATAGCTCAGTCCTTACTTTATCAAATCGCTTATTTTTACGCAATTTCAAGTATAAACTTTCCTGATTACGGGTACTTATGGGATATAAATGCCCACTTTTAAGTAAATTATCAATTTGATACGATCCCATGATCACCTGCCTCTCCGAGTATTTACATGGGCTCGCCTGCAAACTTAGAGCTTAGGTGTTGCGAGCTGCAATTCACTTAGGATCCGAGGATTTCAGATATTCGTCTAATACGGACTTAACTTTATCCCCGCTCCCCCAAACATCGTGTTCGGGTTGCGAGGAGTACAAGTTTGATTGAAATAATAAATAATCAAATATTAGTTTACATTAAGAGTATTAAAAAACCGAGTCTTTAACTCGGTTTAAAAAAATGGGGTGACCGACGGGGCTTGAACCCGCGACATTCGGAATCACAATCCGATGCTCTACCAACTGAGCTACGGCCACCACAAAGGAGCAACCTTTATAGAGCCTCCCCCAGGAAAGTGCAAGGGGGATTTTCAGGGAATTCTTAGGAAAAATGATATTTCTTAATAATCACAAGGGCCTACAACGGGCTTTACGCCACACAGGCTGCCCGCTTTTTCGGCATCGATCACCGTTAATTCAGCCCAAACGCCGTTGGCGTTGCAGCGTTGGCGCTCGCATTGGGCCCCGGCGGCAAAATTACAGGCTTTTTTCTCGCCCTTGGGATTTTTCGCGCAAATCCAGGCGCACTCATTGAACTTCGCTGAAGGATTCGTACAAATCATTCCCGCACGCTTTGCTTGCTCAAGCGCCGCCTTGCCACGGGCTTTTTCTTTCGCCGCTTGCTGCGCCTTTTTCTTTTCGGCCTCAGTAAACTTCGCAAGATCGTTAGGATCCATCGCCGTGACGCCGCTCAACTGGCCCTTGGGGATCTTTTTTCCCTTTAACAAAACGTCGTAAGCGATCTCGCCCCCTTCAAGGACTCCTTGAAAGCTTGCTTGCTGACCCGCTTTTACGCGCACAGATTCATCGCCATTTAAAGCAGAAAACTCCATCTGACCTTCGTAAATCTTTACGCCTGCCGAAGCCTGTTTTGGATCAACTTTTAAAACATAGCTTCCCGGCGGAGCCAAGAACTCAAAAAGATCCGAACGGATCGCAATATTAAAAGCTCCTTTAAAATCTAAAGGTTGCTGCCAAAATATCTCGCCGATTTTTAAAAGAACGACCGGCGCTTCGCCGCTTTCCCAAGAAATCACTGGCAACGCAAGCTCGCCAGCGCCTAACAAAGTAAAACTGCGTCTGCCATCAAGTTGCACCTTCACTTGCCCGGCCAAAGACGTTTCAAGCAATGCCTTTTCACGCAAGACGACTTTCTTGCTGATCTTTTGGCGCTTGCCATCTTTGCCCGTTACCCAGACATCCCCTTGCCACTCTGTGACGACTGGGTATTTCGGCGCTTCAGCCAAAGCTTGCAGCCCGATAAAAAGGCAAAGACCTAAAAGAGTTACTTTAACTGTCAGACTTTTTGTTGTGAACACGCTGAATCTCCCAAAGCTTGGCGAACTTAAGAAACAAAGAATACGCAGCCCCGACAGAGATTATAAATCCCGGCAGACCATCTAAAAAACCCTTTTTAACAAAGTACGTTTCAACGAACTTACCCCAAGGTTTAAAGATCATTTTTGCGTAAGAAAATTTTTTGCCCGCCGCTGCCAGCTCTTTCGCACCCAAGGAAGAATAGCGATCGTTTGTGACAACTTGATCACTAAGATCCGCAAACACCCAATGCAGCAAATCGTGCTTTACTTTAAGTGTCTTTTTTACTTCTACTTTTTCATGCAAGGTTGCGGAATTCCAAGTTGATTTTGATTTATTAAAAAGCTTTAACTGATAATCCGGATACCATCCACCATGCACAATCCATCGCCCCAAGTGGTACGACTTGCGTGGAAAAAGATAACCCGCTTCAGGATCCAACTGCGCAAAACCTGCGCATAATTCTTCCGCAAGCTCGGGACTTAAAGCTTCGTCAGCGTCTAAAGATAAAATCCACGGATGCTTGGCTTGTTCTGCGGCAAAAGCTTTTTGCGGACCGAAGCCGCGCCATTTTTCTTGAAAAACCCGAGCACCGTTAGCTTTCGCGATTTCAACCGTGCGATCCGTCGAAAAGCTATCAACGACAACGACATCGTCGGCGAAGGGCACGGAACGAATGCAGCGCTCAATGTCGGCCTGTTCATTCAAGGTAATGATCACAAGAGAGATAGGAAGCTTTGTCACACTTTCAAGAGTCTCTTTGGATCAAGGTCTTGTCAAATGATTCGCAACTCGATACCATTTTTAAGTCGAAAGGTTTTTATCGATGAAATTCTCTAAATACTTTGTTTTAGGATTATTTTTAAGTTCCACTTTCAGCGCCACCAGCCATGCTTACTTAAGCATCGCAGAGTCTGGCGAATTGCCCGCACCAGGCAAATATCAGTTCGGCATTGAGCCGCAACTTTTAACCAATCATGGTGGCGGAGCCAACGTGAACGTCTTCGTCGATACCGCCCTTAACGATGCCACCAGTGCTCGCTTTACTATGGGCGCGGGCTCGGTCGACTTCAACGCTTTTGCAAGTGTGAAGTGGATGCCGTTTCCGGACGTCGATCAACAACCCGCGATGGGCTTTCGCTTAGGCGCAGGACTTGCGCGCGATGAAGGCGAAAATCTTTTGCAAGTGCAAGTAGCCCCCATTGTCAGCAAAAAATTTGACACTGAATACGGCCTCACCGTGCCTTACCTTGCTGTGCCTTTTACTTTCTTAAATACGAAAGAGTCCAATACCACGGCCTCCCACGTTGCTATCGGCTCTGAATTCCATCACCCCGATTGGAATCAAATGATCTTAGGCGGAGAAGTCGGAATTGAGCTTAACAAAGCTTATTCTTATATCTCGATCTTTGCGACCTTCCCTTTTGAAAGCTCTAAAGGATTTGGGAAATAAATATGCTATCTTGGTTTTTTAAGGATGAGTCCGAAACCGCCGCAGACCTTTATGTCGATTTAGGGACGGCCAATACTTTGATTGCCGCACGCGGAAAAGGCATCGTGCTCAACGAGCCTTCACTGATTGCGTACCAACAAACCAGTCCCGGCAAAAAACGCGTGATCGCGGTTGGCAATGACGCCAAAGAAAAATTAGCCAACAGCCCCGGCAATATTTTTGCACAAAAACCGATTCGCGATGGCGTGATTGCAGACTTTGAAACTAGCGAAGTGATGCTGCAACATTTTTTAAATCAGCCCGGCGTAAAATCAGCTTTTTCCCGCCCCCGCGTAGTGGTGTCCTTACCTTATGGCGTGACTGAAGTGGAAAAGAAAGCTGTGATCCAGTCGTGCAAAGCCGCTGGAGCCAAAGAAGTTTTCTTAATTGATGAGCCCATGGCCGCAGCCATCGGCTCTGGCTTAAATGTAAAATCAGCCGAAGGAAACATGATCATCGATATTGGCGGCGGCACCACGGAAGTCGCAGTGATTGCGCTAGCCGATATCGTGTACTGCGAAGCGGTCCGTGTCGGCGGCCACAGAATTGATGATGCGATCATTGATTATTTCCGTCGTTATAAAAAAATAAATATTTCCGAAGCGACGGCTGAGTACTTAAAAGTTTCTATCGGCACAGCGGCACCAAAAAAAGACATTCGCACAGTGACCATCACGGGTCGCGATGTCGACACCGGCATGAACCGCACGATGGAAGCAAGTTCTGAAGATGTCGGCCTTGCGATGAATAGCAATATTCAAGAAATCATCAATGCGATTCACAAAGCCTTAGAGCATACTCCACCGGAATTAGTTTCTGATATTATCGAGCGCGGCGTGGTTTTAGCGGGCGGTGGCGCCTTGATTCGTGATTTTGATTTGCGCATTCAAAACGAAGTGCGTTTACCGGTGCGAGTGGCGGAAAGCCCACTGACAGCCATCGCCAAAGGTGGCGAAGCCGTCTTAAGTGATCCAGAGCTTTTAGATAAAATTCAATTGGAAGTTTAAGTCCACACAGGGGTCGCTTTCGGCCCCTTTTTTATATCTTCTCGTAACATCGCTAAAAGTTTTGCAGAAATCTGGCCCTGTTTCCCTGAACCAATTTTTTGCCCTTCATATTCCGTGACCGGCAGCACATCAAGCGTTGTCCCGATCATCATGACCTCTAAGGCTGAACGCAAATCGTCTTCACTAAGATCGCGTTCTTCAATCCCTGCAAGTGTGCCGTCTTGCACCAAAGCTTCAGCCAAAGCGAACGTTCGCATCATGGTCGTGCCTTTTAATATTTTATGCAGCTTAGGGCGAACTAAGTAACGATTTTTATCAATCAACACAATGTTTTCAGTACTGCCTTCGGTCAGAAAACCTTGTGGATCAATGCCGATCGTAAAATCGATCTTGCGGTCCACACTTTCTTTTTTCATCATGACA
>JABWCO010000205.1 GCA_013360185.1 Bdellovibrio sp. | reverse complement strand
ATTACAAATATCTTACGGCAGAATCAATAGAAAGTTGCAAAGTCTTACACATTTCTGATATACCATGCATCACATTTGAAATGGCCTGTGGTGCCCATAGGAGTTGGGAGCGGTTCAAATCCGAATTTCTGATACAACCGGTTAGCTTCGGACATTCGGTGCAATGTTTCGAGATAACATTGTTGGTATCCAAGTTCTTTGGCCGTTTTCAGACACAGCCGCAACAGTTTTTTGCCAAGTCCCAGCCCGCGAAGTTCCGGCATGAAATACATTTTTTTTAATTCGCATACATTTTTCGGGCCGCCCGCGAGCGGTGCAATGCCGCCACCGCCGGCGATCAGCTTATCGTGCGCAATGACGAAATAAGCGGATCGTTTATTGGCAAAGGATTCATACATCCGGTCGACTTCATTGTCCAGGATTGAATAACCCTTACCGACGGCCCCATACTCGGTCATCACTTGGCGAATGATTTTGGCCATAAAAGGATTGTCGTCGCGGCGAATAGGGCGGATTTCATACTCCTTACCGTGCCGTCGCTGCCAGAGCGCTTTGGCGTACAGACGCAAACCCTTCACAACCGTATCCACCTCCGCTTCATCCATCAGTTCGCAAGCATCGGCAACCTGCGTGTCGGCGATACGATCGATGAGTTGAATTTTTTTAGCGCCCAAGACCGTCGTTTTCAATATCTTTTGGCGGGCGTCGTGCTCGGCTTTGCCGGCCGTGATCAATTTCTGTTCCTGCAGATACTGAACGATCCGGCTGATCGTCGATTTGTCCATATTCAGGCGATCGGAGAGCTCGCCGGCAGTCATCACCGAATGGAGATGGACTTCGATGAGGACGTGAATTTCCGAGTGCGTGAGGCCGGTATCGCGAAAAGTCATGCCCAACATACTGAGTTCGCGCACCATCTGCCTGGAATGTTCCCGGATTGAACGGACGGTTTCTAACAGTTGCATATATTATATATTTAGTTGCAATTATCAACTAAATATAATTATGCTTTTTTTAATGTCAAATAAAAAATTCTTGCACCGGCGAATATGGTGCCGGCTTCCAAGATCCTGGAACTGACCAAGCCCTTCGTTCTGTTTTTTGAGCACGGGGTTCTATTTGAATCCATTATTTTTCCTCTCTCGAAGTTAAACGTGAGTGATGGTATTAATTCTATTTTCCAGCCAGTGGATTGGTTTTCCATGGTTTGGAAAATTGCACGCTTAGGACAAAACTCCTGGTGTACATTTTATAGCTTCTGGAAATGTTGGTCAGCCCATAGTTGTATCTCAAATCAAAAGCAAGCCGGCGGCCTTTAATTCGAAAGCTGTAACCACCACCGAATTGCATGCCCGCCTCCCAACGTTTAAAACTATTACCAGAACTACCCGAAGCGCCTTTGACTTTAATGCTTCCATCAAGATTATAGGCAACAGAGGGACCTGCGTTTACATGAAAATTATGAAAATGGAATCGAGCCAGTAACGGCGATTCCAGCGTATAGAAACGCGCCGTCGTTTTGCCAAGAGTTAATGGGTTATTCGATTTCAATCGGCCTCCCCGCATGATGAAATACAGTTCAGGCACCAGTGAAAACTCCGGTGTAATTCCGGCTTGCATGGAGAGACCTGCCTGCAGGCCCCAAAGCGGTTTCTTATAGTCCGCCAATTCGCCGTTTGAATTTCCGTAATGAAGTCTGGTGCTCACCATGTTGAGAATCGGATCCAGATAGGTTTCTGCTGCTTTGTCCGTCCCTGTCTTTGTTAATTTACTTGATTGGCTGAACCCGTTTTGGTGCAAAAGTATCATAGCCAGTATGAGTCCTAATTTGATGTTCATTTTAGTGTCCTTTCTGTTTGGATTAAAATATTTGATTAAAATGCTTCGAGAACTAATTCTTTATTTGCATTCATGCCCGCAGTAGTACCCATAGCGACGGCATTGGCTACCGTACGGGTGCGCGTCGTATTGTCACCGCACGCATAGATTCCATGAATGCTGGTCCGTTGCATGGGATCTGTTTTGATGTATCCTTCATCGGTCATCTCACATCCCAACGCTTTAGGGATTGCGGAGTGCTGTTCGAAAGGTATGGGCGCGTATAGAACATTGATTGCAGAAGTAGTTCCGTCTTTGAAAACGATGTTTCGAAGGCGGCCGTTGGTATGATCCAGTTTGTCAATCTCCGTCTCGATCACTTTTATTCGATGATTGGTTAACTTTGCGATCTGGCCACCGGTGAGGGAGGAAATTCCGTTCGTAAACAAAGTGAGTTGATGTGTCCAGTTCGAAATCAGGCCGGTGAATTCAAATCCCTTGTCTCCATTAGCGAGAACGCCTGTATTTTCGTTTTTCACTTCGTATCCGTGGCAGTACGGGCAATGAAGAACTGAGATGCCCCAGCACTCCTTAAATCCATCCAAGGAGGGCATCGTATCCCTGATACCGGTTGCAAAGATTAGTTTCTTTGCAGAATACCTATCTCCCGATGAAGTCTGGACTTCAAAACCTTCTCCGGTTATGGTACCATGAGTTGCCAGGCCGCTCATGAATTTCACCGTGTCATACTTCTCCACTTGTTGCTTGGCAAGCGCGGTGATTTCGCCGGGAGTTTTTCCATCATGCGTCAGGAAATTGTGAGAACGGGGAGTTTGTTCGTTACAAGGCCGGCCACTGTCAATAATCAAAACCTGTCTCATGGCTCTTCCCAAAACCATCGCCGCCGCAAGGCCTGAATAACTTCCGCCTACAATTATTACCTCAAATTTTACTTCAAAGTTCATAAGGTCTTTCATGTGATTATAGTGAAGTTATTTCTTATCCATATCCATTTGTGGGCGAATCTTTCCCAAGGCAAGATCAACGAATGGAACGCCGACAAAAACAATCCATGGAACAAGCGAAACGGTCAAAAGAAATGTTCGGACATACAATGGAACAACAGCCAACGGTTCGCCGAACAGATAAAGGAACAGTGTGATGGAGGGATAGATTGCAATCCAGATCTTTAAGGATGCAATGAGTTTCATTTTTGTTTTCATAGTAATGGTCTTTCGTGTGTTTGTTATGCGTGTTAATTGCTATGAATCAAAATAATGAAAGAGATTCCTTTAGGGATAGGACAAGAATGAAGTTGAATAGGATGAAATTGAGGAAACGGCGGGTGCGATAAATTTTTAGCAGTTTCCGTGAACTAACTATCAAGAAGAAATGTAGGAGTGCAGTGAAATTCGGCAGTATTTACCTGAAACTATGCCTGAAAGCTTCCGGTGAAAACCCAGTATGCTTTTTGAAGAACCTGATAAAGTAGGAGGGGTCTTCATAACCAAGTTGATAGGCAATTTCATTGACCTGATTCGATGTGGCCAAAAGATACCTTTTGCTTTCCAGAACGATGTGTTCATTTATCAATTCCGAACACGTTTTGCCAAGTGTTTTTTTGGTTATTGCATTAAGTTGAAAGGAGGAAAGGTGCAGCCTATCTGCGTAAAAAGACACCTGCTTATGCGTTGAGACGTGTGTTTCCAAGAGTTCCATCAATTCATCAAGGCGTTCTTGTGAATAGAGATGGGCTCGTTTGCCGGATTTTTCTGAATTTTCCCGGTTTCTTATAAGCTCAATAAAAAAAATTGTCAGGTTGGCCAGCAAGACTTTCTCATACTTCTCTTGCTTGGTTGAATACTCCTGATAAATATTTCTTAATATCCCGAACAATCTTTTTGCCTGATCTGCTTCAAGCCGGACCAGAGGGTTATTGCTGGCCGTTCGCAGTAACTCCTTAGAATACTTGTCATGCGAAAAATAGAAGTCAGGTTTGAACTGTAAAATGTATCCCTGACTGCCTGCTTTTAAGGTGAGCTTATGAACTTGACCCGGACGCGTGAAAAAAAAAGAGCCGTCGGTAATTTTGTACGGAGTAAAATCGATTTCATGACGCCCCGCTCCTTTTTCCAATGCCAAAATGAGAAAGAAATCGTGTCTGTGGACATCTTGAATCAAGTCTTTCTCGGAAAGTAAAATTCGGAGGTAA
>JABWCO010000061.1 GCA_013360185.1 Bdellovibrio sp. | reverse complement strand
TCAGGATTCTGTGTCGGCGTTTCAAATTATGAATGCACAACAGGCTTATATTCTGCAGCAGCAGCAAGCACAGTTAGCGGCATTGCAGAATCAGCAGTCCACGGGTTTAAGTCCGCAAGTGCAAGGTATGATTCAGCTAGCATCTCACTATTGTCCGCTTCTTTTTGGCGGTGGTAATAAAAAAACGGCGATGGGCAAATCAGGCCACGAAGCTCGTCGGGTGGCCAGTGATGTTGAAAAAGTAACGGACAAGGTCCGTCAAGACGCTGGCAGAATAAAAGAAAAAGATGTCAACGAAGAGCTCGCGCAACAGATCGGCGCAGATGTCGCTGCGAAATTATCACCAGAGTGTGCAAGCTTTTTAGGTAAAGACGGCAAGGTTGGCCCGAACGGCTCTTATCTGTTGCAGCAGATTCGCGACAAGAAAGACGTCTTTGTGCCCTCAGTCCGTGGCGAAAAGTTGGCGAAAAAAGTCTGCCCCGGATATTCGGTCATGAACACAGAACAGAAAGAGTTTTTCTGGCTGTGGGTGATGATCGCGAAGTCGTCGGGTGATGTAAAGTGTACGAATGAGGCGCCTGCCTCCGCCAAAAGAGCCCCCGGAATGTTTGCCATCAATCCCATCGAGTGTCCAAAAATGAGTGATGCCAAAAGACCTTCACAAAGTTTGCAGTGTGGCATTGATTTAATGGCTGCGGAAATTCGCGCCCTGGATGGCAAAGATGTGGCAAAGAAATTTTTAAACGAAGAAGATCGCAAATTAGCAGCCCAATATCGCCATTGTGCTGAAGCGAAATAGCTTACTTTTGGGGGCCTAGGCGAGGTCCCCCTGGTCACAAAACTACTTATTTTTCTTGCGATCTTCTTTGCGTTTTTCTTTCATCTTATTTTTGCTGTCGACAAAAACTACGCTCGGTTCGTGTTTTTGCGCTTCTTTAAAATCCATCCCGCAGTAAGAGCAAATAATAACCAAGTCACCACGCTGAACATGACGAGCCGCCGCTCCGTTCAGACAGATTTCGCCTTTTTTTCCTTTGATAACATAGGTTGAAAAACGCGCGCCGTTGTTGCAGTTGTAAATATCAACGCGCTCGTTGATGAGTAAACCTGAGCTTTTGATAAGATCAGGACAGATGCTGACCGAGCCCTCGTAATCCAAATCGGCGCCAGTAACAGTTGCACGGTGAATTTTCGTTCTTAACATTGAAACATTCATAAATAATCCTTAAGTGTTGTATTGCAACGAGATGATCATACCTTTTAAGACCAGGTCCGGGATGATGGCGTCGAAGATTTTTTCTTTTTCAAATAAATAAGCAAAACCACCGGTGCCAATCACCAACGGTTTTTCATCTTGGAAACATTCTTTGGTTAAGCGTTCGCTCAGCTCTTTGATGGTTCCTAAGTGACCATAATAAAGTCCGGACTGAATGCTTTCGACCGTCGAGCGACCCAGGCCTTCATGCATGGACGTGATTTCGACAGAAGGCAGTTTCGCCGTTTTGCTTTCTAAGGCTTCCATGCACAGGCGAAGACCTGCGACGATAGATCCCCCCAGATAGTCATTATCTTTTGTGACCGCACAGAATGTAGTCGCTGTGCCTAAATCAACTAAGATTAAATTTTTACCCGGATACAGGTGCATCGCTGCGATGGAATTGGCGATACGATCTGCACCGACTTCCAAGGGGTTGCGGTACTTTACTTTTAATCCCGTTTTCACTCCAGCTTGCAGAATGAACGGATTGATATTGAAGTACTTCATACACGCGCCACGCAGCGAGTACACGACTTCTGGCACGACCGAACAGATGGCAATTTGTTTTATTTTCGCCGGATCAAAACCATTTTCGCGAATAGCCGTGCGTAAAAAGATTCCGGTTTCATCCGAAGATGCTCCGCTTTTAGAGTTCTTACGGAATGACAAGACCATTTTGTCTTTATCAAAAAGGCCGGCGTAAATTTGTGTGTTACCGACATCAAGGCATAAAATCATAGGGCTTCCTTAGGTAAAATCACCTGCATCAGTTCACTGGCCAAAGTTTCAAGGTTGTCACAAGGGATTGTGGCCTTGGGGCTGATCAGAGAAAACTTGTGTGTGCGTTTTACGATATCAATATCTGTTAAGTCATTATGAACAACATAGTCCGCGTGCGCAGACTTAAAAAGTTTATCAACAGCCGCAGTTTTATCATCGGCCGAGGCATGACTGGTCAACTTAAAGGCAATGACTTTTAAGTCTTTGTTCTTTGCATAGTCACGCAGACGATCGACAATCTTATGATTGCGCTTAAGGTGAATGTTCATGTGGTCCGCGTTGGAGCTGATTTTTTTAACCTCAAAAGGTCGGTACTGAGATCCGTCAACTTCAATGCTGTCGACAGAATAATCACTAACCGCGGCGGCATGAATCACGTGGGAATAAGCGCCTGAGGCCAATAAGACCTGCATTTTTTCATCTAAGCTTTTAAAGCTAGTGAAATATTCTTTGTGCGCCACTTGATTGGTTTTCACCGAACCGTGGGCTTGCAAAAGAGTTACTTCAAAACCCATTTGTTCTAAGGTTTCTGCCAAAGTCACACCCGTGCGACCTGAACTTAAGTTTGAAATCACGCGAACGGTGTCGATCGGCTCTTGCGTTCCGCCAGCTGTCACAAGGACTTTGATTTTTGCAAGGGCAGAGCTTTTTACAGAAGGTGTCGTCGCAGGTGCTGAAGCCGCGGATGTTGCGCTTGGGCTTCCACTTGCAGCAGATGCGTTCTTTTGCAAAGCCTCTAGCGTTGATTTTAAAATCATATCTGGTTCAAGCAAACGCCCCCAGCCCTCTTCGCCGCAAGCTAAGATCCCAGAAGCTGAATCAAGCATTTCAATTCCCATCTCACGCAGTGTCTGCAAAGACTTCTGCGTGACGGGGTGAGTGTACATGCTCTTATTCATCGCCGGAGCAATTAAGAAAGGACGTTTGAAATCATGGGCCAGGAAAAGAGTTTGTACTAAATCGTCACCGATCCCTTGCGCTGCTTTATTAATAAAATTCGCAGTCGCCGGAGCAGCTAAAATTAAATCCGCCCAACGCATCAGATGAATATGCTCCATCACATTTCCGGCCGCATACATATCGCTGATGACCGGACGCCCAGAAAGTCCCTCGAGGGTCGCATTGCCGACAAATTTTAACGCCGCAGGTGTGGCGACAACTTGCACTTCGCAATTATTTTGCACCAAGCGTGAAATCACCTGGCAGGCTTTGTAACAGGCAATCGAACCGGTCATGATAAAAAGAACTTTAGATTTCGACATTGTCGATCAACCTTACTTCACCAATTTTAGCAGCCACAAAACGACGGTTCCCCATGTCGGTGACATAATCCACTTTAAAACCTTGCGCTGTTAATTGCGCAGCGGCCTCTTCGGCAGACTTTGCTTGGGTGATTGCTTTGTAAATAGCCGGGGCTAGGGCACGTTGTTCCGCCGTCAAACGTTGATTGCGTGAACTCATGGCCAAGCCATCGCTTTCGCGAACTGTAGGCACTGGAATGACTTCAAGATTCATAAAGAAGCTTTCGGCCATATCTTTAATCAAGGTCAGTTGCTGATAATCTTTTTCGCCAAAATAAGCGCGCGTTGGTGAAACGATATTAAAAAGTTTCATTACCACAGAAAGTACGCCATCGAAGTGACCCGGGCGGTGGGCGCCGTCTAAAACATTTGAAAAACTGTTTTCGCTGACTTTGAAACGATAGTTGTCCGGATACATGTCGAAGTATTTAGGGAAAAACACCGCATCCACGCCATTGGCTTTCGCTAACGCTAAGTCGGCCTCCCAAGTCTTAGGGTATTTTTCTAAGTCATTGGGGTCGTTAAACTGCGTCGGGTTCACAAAGATCGACAAAACGACAAAATCGTTGTCTTCATAAGCTTGCTTTAACAAAGCCGCGTGTCCTTCGTGTAAAGCGCCCATGGTCGGAACAAAGCCGATGGAACCGTGCTTGCCCCAACGCCAGACTTTAAAATCTTTGGGAGTATTCAGAACTACGGTCATGAATAGCTCTCTTTTTCTGTTGGGAACTCTTGTTCGACAACTTCGTTGTGATACTGGTTGAAAACGTTTTTTAAAGTTTCAAAGCCGTTGAAATAAGTTTTTAAGAATTTCGGTTTAAAGCCCTCGTTCATGCCCAACATGTCTTGCAGAACTAAAACTTGGCCGTCGCAATCAGGACCGCCACCGATGCCGATGGTGGGGATTTCAAGCGCCTGGGTGATTTCTTTGGCAAGTTTTGAAGGTACGCACTCAAGCACGACGGAAAACGCGCCGGCATCTTGCAGTTGTAAAGCTTGCTCCATGATTTTCTTTTGCGCTTTTTCATCACGGCCCTGAACTTTAAAACCGCCCAATTGATTCACCGATTGTGGAGTCAAACCTAAGTGACCCATCACCGGAACGCCTGAGTCCACCATGTGGCGCACCAGTTCGATATTGCCAGAAGCCCCTTCAAGTTTCACAGCGTGAGCGCCGGCTTTCATGATTTTTTCAACGTAAGTCATGTTGGCGGTTAAGCCTTTGCGATAACTCATAAAAGGTAAGTCGCCGACCACGAATTTATCACCAGCCCCGCGCACGACGGCTTGGGTATGTAAAGCCATCATGTTGACGGAGGCATTCAAAGTTGTTTTGTGTCCGTGCATAGTCATCGCCAAAGAATCGCCGACTAAGATGCAATCAATATCACTAGCGGCAACGATGCGAGCAAAAGAATAATCATAGCAAGTGATCATCGAAATCTTTTGTTTCTTCTGCTTCTTTTCGTGAAAGTCTAAAATCGTTTTCATAACAGCCTCACTTTTTCGGGAAATCTGGCCAGTAAGTTTTTAAAAAGGCCTGATAGATTTCGTGATAAGGATCGTTCTTTAAAGCTTCTAAGTTGGCATTCACAGTCGGGACATCTTTGCGTACCAAGGGGCCTGTCAGGGCGCGGTCGGGTTCGGCCAAAGTATTTTTAAGCACAGTTTCAAGATACACCTGGGCTGCCTCGGCGGGAATTTTCATTTCAGCAAAGTCTTCAAGCATCTTGGCTATCAGCAGTGTGACGAAGTTTCCGCCTAGCACACACAAAGCGTGATAGCGCGCCTTTTCGGCGGAAAAGATCACCGAGAATTTATTATTTAAACCCGGCAAAACCTCGGCCAGGCTGTCGGCCCCGGTCAGCGTGAAATACATTTTTTGATAAGTGGAAAGCTCGTAAAGTTCTGGCCCAAAGGTCATCAGCGGATGAGCCGCAATCATGCCTTCGTAAGAATGCGCCCCCGAAAAGTGAACGATCACTTTATCGTCGTGGCCGGCTAGGTGCTGGCGATAAAAGCCCTGCAAAGCGCTGTCACTGATGGCTAACAAGATATGCGTTGCTGGGGAAACTTTGCGCGCCAAAGCATGCGGATCTTGGGAGCGATCCCAGGACTGAAAACTGATGTTTAACAAATTAAAATAGTGGCCAAGGTGTCGGGCGACGCGGCCTGAACCTATAAGAAGATAAGAAAAAGAAGTGTCTGTGCTCGTCGCATTCATATTTATCGGGTACCTGTCTGGTAAGGATCAAGTCCATATGTCAATTGCTCGCAACCTAACACAAATCTAACGTATTTCAACCTGGAATGCCACACCGTATCGAGGGCTGGACTTAAAGACCAATTTACGCGAAGGTCACGCCATGAAATACCTTTATTGGATTGGTGCCGTCGCTGTTATCTCTTTGGGAATTTACTTTGCCGCGAATTTTTCAATTCAGCCGGAATCGATTCCCAAGATCAAATTTTCTCAGTTTAAAGCGCCCGAGGACTTGGGTAAGAACTTGTACGAAAGTCTGCGCTTAGAAGTGCGAGAAGCTCCTTTATTGCTTTTCGGAGTCACACCCAATGCGATTGATGACATGGAGCTGGTGCGGGGATTTCACGAGGCCAATCAAGAGCCCGGTTCCAAGTACGATATGATCGTGGTGGAGCCGATGCTGCCTTATGTGGAGCTGTTCGATTCAAGCATGCGCATTGATATCAAAGAAGAAATGTCTCGCTTCGTTGAAGGGGTGCAAAAAGCGCGTGCCGAGGGCTTGCGTGTTCTAGTTATTGTGCCGAACATTTATTCTTCGCAATTATTGCAGAAAAATCCTGCCAACCGACTTAAAGCAGACTACAAGTTGGACTTTGTAAGCTTAACGGTGAGTAAGTTCCCTATGACCCGCGAACAGGAGCTGTCCTTTGAACCCAAGTGTGCTTACGAAGAGGGTAAAGACATCGCCGGCACCGGAGTCTTGGGATGTATGATTCAGACTTTGGCGCGCAGAACTTACCGCAAAAAGCTAGAGCCGAATCAATACAGCGGCATGGCCGAACAAACGGGGCCTAAAGATTACCTCATCTTGTTGAATCGAAACTAAAAAAAAGGAAGAGTGATGAAATTGCGTATTGGGATCATTTTCGGAGCTTTGTTGCTAACTCTTGCTGCGTTCGCCGAAAGCCGTTTGGACGGAGTCTGGACAACAGAAGACGGATCTAAACAAGTTCGCGCTGTGGAATTCGCGGGCCGTCTGACGATGAACACGCGCAGTTTTTATCCAGATGGTGCGCCCTCAGATTATTTCTTTGAATTCTTTTTGCCCCAACATCGCGACGTGCAGCCGGGCGAGATATTGCAAGGGCGTTTGCGCAGTATCGACGGCAAATACGGTTGCGTGTTTGATGAACCTTCACAAGCTCAGTTGGGCCATGACGGAAAGCTTAAGTTGCATTATCCGCTGCTGACTTTTCATCGCGAAGACCGTTCTGCACGTCAAACTATCGGTTATGAATACCGCCGCGTGATTGATTGGAATGGTTGGGGCTGGGTGGAAACTGTCTACGCCTTTCCGATTGAAAGATGGCGTGTGATTTATTCTGAATGCGTGATTGATGCGCGAAATTGGACGACTGGAGTTTTGGTTCCGGCGCATCCTGCTCCGCCTCCACCTGTTCCGGAGTTACCAGTTCCTCATCCCGGTTAATTTCTATTAAGGAGTTTTCATGAAAAAGATCGCCATCGTCACGGGAGCCAACAGAGGTCTTGGTCTTGCCACCAGCGAAGCCCTTGCTCAGCGGGGATTCAAAGTGATTATGACTATGCGTAATCCCGACAAAGCGCAAAGTACCATCAATGCGTTGAAAATGAAAAACGCCGACGTCGTGGTGATGAAGCTTGATTTGTCGCAAGAAAAAAGTATTAACGATTTCGCTGAGCAAATCAAAAAAGAGTACGGCTTCGTGGATGTTCTTGTGAATAACGCGGGTATCTTGATTGACAGTGAAGACGGTGGAAATTCTTCATTGTTTAAAACCAAATCGTCGACAATCCAAAAAACCTTCGCGACCAATACAATCGGGCCGTTCTTATTGATGCAGAAAATTTTTCCGATGATGAAACAAGAAGGTTACGGTCGCATTGTGAATGTCTCTAGCGGCATGGCGCAACTTTCAGAACCCCAAACGGCTTCGGCGGCTTATCGCCTTTCGAAGACAGCCCTTAATATGGCAACGAATCTTTTTGCTTCTGAGGTTGGTGACAGTGATATTTGCGTGAATGCGATTTCACCAGGTTGGGTCAAAACCGATATGGGCGGCCCCCACGCTGAGCGCACCATAGAGCAAGGTATTAAGGGAATTCTTTGGGCAGCCACGTTGCCTAAAGGCGGACCGAACGGTGGCTTCTTCCGTGATGGTGAAGCACTGCCTTGGTAAAACAACAAACTTCCTTTGCTAGTCCCTAAGTCCTGGCAAATCGGCTGACCTTGCTCGACAAAACGAGCAGGGTTCAAAATTCTGTAATACTTCCCCAGTTTCGCGTCTAGAAGTTTTCTTTGTCGTAATATTTCCCACCCAAAAAACGGTGTTGCCTTAAACTGTAAGTCAGCACAGTTCGAGGGGATGGTGGAATGAAGAAAGTCTTTGCAAATTTAAAGATGCACATCTTAAAAGTTTATGAACTTATCAAGGAATTAGATCAGTTGCCGATGCGAAACATGCAGGGAGAGTTTTATGAAGAAAATAAAAAAACTCCACGTGTGCCAAGAAAAAATAATGTTTCTTTGGAAGACCTGCGCCCGCGACGTGAGGACTAGTATTCGTACTCACTGCCGAAAATAAATCCAGCGTTGGACGTGTCGATGCTGGTGTTTTCGCGACTGACGTAAAGCCCAATGGCAGAACGTAACTTGCCACTGCTCCAAGAGTAACCGACGGATGAATTAAAACTTTGGCCAAAATAATTCACATCGGCCCCAAAGGCATGTGAGATTCCGCACAGCACCTGATGTCCTTCTTGCGGCCCATAGCGATATCCAAAACTTTGCGTGAACTGATAGCGGTTTAAAGCGCCTGAGGATTCGACAAAAGTTGAATCGGTTAAGAGCTCATGATTGCCTACGCGAAAGCCATGGCCGATGATAAGTTTGCCTTCTTCATTCACGACAGTGGCGCGGCCGCTGTCAGATTCAGTGACTTTATATTCAGTGGGTGTGTGCTCGTATTTCTTCGAGGACCCTTTGTCGACATTATAAAGGCCGATACCACGCGTATTAAGATTTATTCCGAAAGTGTAGTGATCAAATTGAAAGTGGGTTGAAATGCCCAAGGCGACATTCAGATTTTTAAACTCTGTCTTTGTTTTCGTTACCGACGAAATGCCTGTTGCCGTGTTGGACTCTTCGGCCAGGCCAAAACTTTTAACCTCTGAGTATCTTACCAAAACTTGCAAAGCCAAAGGCACAGATTGAAAAGCCATCGAATAGCCTGAAACCACGCGATTGATGTTCAATTCAGCATCAAAAAAATTTTGTGCATCGGCTTGCGTGACCCAATTGAATTGACCTTGCATCGTGGTCGCTAAAAACAACTCGTGCACCAAATTTGTTCCGACCAGAATCGTACTTAAGTAAGAAGGCCCCAGGGCCAGTGAAGAAGAAAAAGTGGAATCCCCCTGGCGCGTGCTTGAGGTGCCCAAGGTATTCCCGTTTAAACTAAATGCATTGTCAGTGCGTTGGCGCAAAAGACTTGGATTGTAATAGGCGGCGGCGGACGAGTTCACAGTCGCCACGCCAGAATTTCCCATCAGCCCTTCATAAAGACCCAAGGGTAAGTTCTGCGCCTGCGCTATTCCAGACACCGCCAGTAAAAGAATTCCTAAAGCCCACATTTTCATCCCAAAAATGCTACCACAGCCACCAAAAGGTTCCCGCTTCTTTTTTCGGTCTACACCGCAGCAAAGTCATGAAACTTTGCGGTTGTATGAAGACATCTTGGGCTTCTATGTGGGCAATCCTTCCGAAATAGAGGTGATGCTATTCAATTTCAATGTCGCCACTAGTGGTTTTAATATCCACAGTGAAAGCGCTTTTGCCAGCGCCCGCGCTGCCTAGTTTGTTTTCAACTTTTCCTGAAAGGGAGTGCAGATTGTAAAATGCCTTTTCCCCCTGGGCGATTTGTAACTTTACGTCCCCAGAAACAGATTTGAATTTCACAGTCATCGGCTTGTTATTTGAGACCTTTAAATCTCCGCTGACGGAACTGCCTTCGATCTGTTGTAAGTTCACTTGTTCTGCTTCGACTTCGCCAGACACAGTTTTTAAATCTGTGACCTTGGCATCGACACGGTTTAAGTTCGTGTCCCCAGAGACCGAGGCAACCACGAGTTTTTCTAAGTTCAGCCCTTCGATATTGGTGTCACCTTTGACAGTTGTGACGTTAAGCTCTTGTTGGAAAGAGCTTGGGACCTCGATATAGACTTCCAATTTTTGTACAGCGTCGTCGGGCTCTTGGATCGTCAAGGTATCGCCCGCTGCTACAACGTCCAAAAGACGAGAAGCTTTTTTTTTATCTAAGTTGCCCTTGGCCGTGATTAAGACTTCTTTGCTTGTGCCGACTTTAAGGTGAAAGTTCCCGGCAACATTTTTAATACTAAGAACTTTTGTGGGAGGGGCGAAGTTCCAAGTATCAGAGGTGGCCGAAAGAGAATCGGGTGTGGAAGACGACATGCCGCCAAGACGAATGGTGACATTATAACGTTTTTCAATATTGCTGATTAAGTTTGGATCTTGTTCCAAAGCTTTGCCGCCAGCATAAGAGGCAATGCTTAAAAAGAGCACGGTCAGAATCGCGGCACCTACAAACACTTTTGCAAACACGCTAATTTGTTTCATGTGGACTCCTATTTTTGTGTAACGAATTTGATGTTCCAGCGCAGATAATTAATCAAAGCCAGAAGAATATATTTACTGAATAAAAACATGATCATGCCGATAACAAGACTTAGCCCCAGCAAGCCAAAACAAGTGGAAAAAGCCGCAAGCAAGGCCCACATTTTGGCCGTTGAAACCGCCAGCACAGGAACGGCCGCCAGGATCGCAAAGCCCGAAGCGCCGATACTTAAGGCTGCGGTCCAGCCACCCACCAAGATTAAAAAGATAATGATTCCAGGGATGAGCAAGACGAAAAAATTAAAGGGTGCAATTAAAAGCAATCGGCCAATGGCATTGAAAGCCAGTCCCCATTGAAAAGCCGTTTCAGGATTGCGAACTTCGCTGACGATATCTTCAGCGCGATAGGCTTTGGCAATCGTCGCAGGAAAACCCAAACCCAAAGCAATTTTTTCTTCCGACTTTCCTTTGCTTAAACCGTGAGTGAAGTGCTCTTCATAGTCAGCAAGAATTTCTTCAGTATTGCGCACGCTATTTTTTTCAAGCTCGGCCTTCAAAGATTTTAGAAACTCGTGTTTCGTCATGTGATTTCCTTGCCAATTAATACTTCGATTTGTTGATTGAACTCGGTCCATTGCTTGAACTGATCTTTTTGAAACTCTTTACCTAACTTAGTCATGCGGTAATACTTGCGTGGAGGACCTTCAGAGGATTCTTGCAAATACGTTTCAAAATACTTTTCCTCGGTCAGGCGTCTTAAGATCGGGTAGAGAGTTCCTTCAGAGATTTCTAAAACTTTTGAGATCTCGTCCACCAGTTCGTAGCCGTAATAGTCTTTACGCCCAATCAAGGTCAGTACGCAGAGTTCGAGCACACCTTTTTTAAATTGTGCATTCATGAGCTGCCCAACCTTTCGGTACTAAACTATGCTAGGTACTGTGTAATGTAAAGTACTAAGTTGTGCTTGGTACTGGCGGGTTTTTTGTTAGTTAAGCTATTAAAATAACGAGGAAAATATGGAACCCGGCGCTTGAGCAATGACGCGGCGTTGGTAAAAAAAAACCAGGAGTCCTTTAAAGCTGGCCAGCCAAAAATGAAAAAACCCACAACTCGTTGAAAAGTTGTGGGTTTAGATCTTTGACAAGACTCACTTATTTTAAGGCCTAAACCTCATGCGCCAGCGGACGGCGAGGGGCGCGGAAATACGTTCTTGGCGACAGCTCCAAGAGGTCTCCAAGTTGTTCCATATACACGCAAGCATAGCGATCCAATTGGTAAGCGAAGTAGCTTTCTTCGTTCCCAGCGCGCATAAGCTGTCCCCAGTTGCTGTTGTAAAGGGACTGCTGCTTTTTGATCAGCTGACTGATTTGCGTGTCGATTTCGGAAATCGCTTTCTGCAAAGTTTCGATCTGCTGTTCTGAATTGGTGCCAGTCTTTTCAATTCTTTGAGTCATGATCTCGGTTAGCTGGTCTTCCAAAGGCTCTTTCTTTTTCATCAGAAGTTCAATCTCCTGATTTGTAGGTTCAGCCTTTTTGTTGTTCTCAACTTCCACGTCCAGTTCTTCAATGACCATCGCCGTGCGCCAGTTACAGTCTTTTTTAAGACGTAAGATGTCGCCATAGATATGATCCCCAATGTACAGAATATCATCGCCATCAAGGCCCAGATCGGCTGTGAACTTCTTGGCATTGCCACCTTGGTAAATACCAGGAGTCAGCTTGCCTTCCATGTTTGTCATCGAGCCATCTTCCGGGTTCACGCGCAGATACTTTTGGCTTTCATAGAAAAACTTTGGCTTTGCTGCAAAGGTGATCACCAACTCAAACAGATCTTGCCAAGATTTGTGTTCCTTTAAGAACGGTTGAATCGCGTAATCCAATAACAACTTGGTGTAATGGAAATCAGAGTTCGTCAGCACGAAAATCTTTTTGCCATGACGACGGAACTTTTCTAAGCCCGCCACTAAGGTGGGATCTTTGATGATGAAGTGTTCAAGGTCATTTTTTACGACTTCTTTCAGTGAGCCATCACGATGGGCTTCATCCAAAGCATCCAGTACGTCGTCAGCGATTTGCGAATAATCTGGGTACTTATTGGCAAGGTCTGTGTCTTTTAACTCCACAATTTGTGCAATCAAGTTGGCCAACGAAATCGAAAACGAAGTGTCGACAGCCAAATAATCCGAGTTCGATAAATCGATGTAAGTGGATTTATAAAGCTTTTGATGGCTTTTGAAATCCAAGGGTTTTAAGCCGTGATAAGACGCGCGAATCGCCGTATAACGATTCAGTTTTAAAAGATTGCCCATCTTGCGATCGATCACTAAGCCGCGAATTGCGTAATTATAATCAAATGTCAGCTTGCGCAAATTTTCAGGATAGCCGCGCTTCACCAATTTGTCGATCATCGTGGTGTGCGACAGGCGCTCGAAGTTTTCGCTGTTATAACGTACCAGCGTATGATCCATATCAACGCCGATATAGCGGATTTTCTTTAAATTCAAAGTTCTGTTAACAAATACTTTTCCAGTCATATTTTATCTTTCAACGGGAAGTTGCAGATCGTTCCAAAGCAACATTCCACCTTTCATATTGTATACGTGAGTCCATCCATTCATCAGCGCATAAGCAGCAGCATTGGCCGAGCGAGCCCCACTGCGGCAAACAAAAACAATCGTCTGATCCTTGGGAAGTGTGTTGAGTTGTTCCGGAAGGGTGTTTAGAACCATTAGTTCTGAACCTGCGATATGTCCTAGCTCACCCACGAACTCTTCGGGTTGGCGAACATCGATCATTTTAACTTTGGCCTTAACCTGCTCCAGTTCGGCAGGAGCAATATCGAACACGCCCTCGTACTGAGGGTTTGCAGTTTTAGTTTCAAAGTTTATTAAGCCTACGGTCACAGGGCCTCCGGGCGCACCATTGCGGAACCTACCACCCTAACATCTGCGCGGCGCCCCAGCAAGGCCAACTGCTGCGTCGTTCGCCGGCGCAGTACATAATTTACCAAATCTGAATACGTTCACTTTGCGGCAGGGTCATTTTGTCGCCTTCTTTGCACTGGAACGTTTCGGCAAAGGCTGCCTGGTGCTTCACTTGTTCGTTAATGCGTGCAGGGCCCAAAGAATGCGGATCGGTTTTCTTTAAAAGCTCTTCAAAGTCCGGGCGAGTCACGCCACACCACAAGCGTCCATAGGCGACGAAGAAGCTTTTTTTATCGGACGGGCTGCCTTCACCTTTTGGGAAAGCGGCATGGTAAGCGAATGTCAGGCCCACGAGATCCGCGACATTTTCGCCCAACGTCAGTTTTCCATCGTGGCCGATGCGGTTGAATTGATCGATCATTTTCTGGCCGCGCAAATTGAATTCCATAATGTCTTTCGTGGTCATCCACGGTTTTAGGCGGCCGAGGGAGTCATACTTAGACCCCTGATCGTCAATGCTGTGGCCCAATTCGTGGCCAATCACGGCACCCACAGCGCCAAGGTTTTCCACGACCGAGCCGTCTTTGTCATAGAAAGGAAACTGTAAAATCCCAATCGGTAAAACAAATTTATTTTCGTTGCCACTGTAGTACGCGTTGACGGTTAATGGCCCCATGCCCCACGAATCGGCATTCGCGGGCTCGCGCAGCTCTTTCATCGATTTTTCCCACTGGGCTTCGCTGTATGTCTGCAAGTTTTGCACATATTTATCCTGATTGTAGGTTCGTAAAGGAACGAAATCCCATTCGCGATCCGTGTGCGGTTTTACCAATTGCAAGCGAGAGTTTTGAATCTTGTTTAAAGCCTCTTTTTTTCCTTCTTTTGAAAGCCAGGTGTTGGCCTTGACGCCATCGATGATGCTCGTGCGAATGCGGGCTGCAACTTCTGTGATTTTAGTTTCATCAAAGTTAGGAAAAATTTTATCAACCAAAACAGAATCTATTTCCTTGGCAAAATAGCTCATCGTCCTTTTTGTGCAACGTTCCTGGCGGTCAGGGCGTTTTGTTGGGCCACCAAAGAATTTTTTCTCGAAGTTGAAATTTGCTTTATAAAATTTTTGGTAAGCGTCATCCATGATGCCTTCTAAAGACTTTACTAAAAAGATGTCTTTCCAGGCCTCTAAAGGGATCGTCCTAAGTTGTGAGTTTAAGAATTCTAAAGACTCTGGAATAGGCGTGTTGATCAAAAGCTCTGAAGGTACGTAAGCAAAGACTGGCTTCAATTGCAGCTCTGGATACTTTTTAATGAGTTCGGCTTGTGTCGTGACTCGCTTTTCTCCCCAGCGTTGGCGGCGCGTGGCTGCGTTGGGGAACGTCTTGATAAATTCTTTCTGCACGGCAATCACGGCTTGAGCTTTCTTCTGTGCTGCCGTTTTCTTGATTTGAGGGTAAATACTTCGGAAGAATACGCTTAAAAGCGCTTCGTACTGTTTCATAAGTTTCGCGTCTTCATAGTACTTGTGATCGGGCAGCAGCATGAAGCTGGTGTACATCATTCCGTCCATTTTCTTTGCGTCATCTAAGTTGTTCGTAGGGAAAAGAGACAAAGCCTCGTTCAGCCCCTGGGGCATACCCTTGTGGGAAAATTGCATAAGTTCTTCGACGGTTTTGATTTTACTATAGTCGGCAACGATCTTTACCACGGTGGCCTTTTCGTCTTTGGCTTTTTCCGGTGCATTCATGCAGGAAAGATAAAAATCACGAATTTGTAAGCCGCGCGGATTCAGATCTTTTTGCTGTGGCAGCTCTTTCATGAATTTCATTTTTGTTTCTAGTAAACGCTCGGCAGAGTCATTAAAAGCAAACGTGTGCATGCGGCGGTCGTCGCGCAACTTAAAAGAACTTTCTGCGTCTGCGCAAACATACTGATGAAAATCTTCGCAGGGATTTACTTTCGTGCTTAATGGGAATTCACGTTTTTCAGGAATTTTTGAGCTCGGAGCAGACAGCGCCAAATTCGCAAGCAGAAGCAATTTAATCATGATTTACATCCTGGCTGAGGGGTTATATTAAGCTCTATGATGTTAAACCCCGAGGATTCTGGGTGTCATGGGGAAATTTATTTGTAGACCTCCTTTTCCAGTGGCATGATCGGCCTTCATGACTAAAGCCCCGATGACCTTATCTCCAGAGCAAGCTGACGCCTTAGAACTTCTTCGTTCGGGCGAAAATGTTTTTTTAACGGGTGGAGCAGGCAGCGGGAAAAGTTTTTTGATCCGTCAATTCATGAAAGAACTAGACACTAAAGAAATGCCGATACTGGCTAGCACTGGGGCTGCGGCAGTTCTTTTGGGTGGCCGAACATTTCACAGTTTTTTTGGTCTAGGAATAATGGAAGGCGGGCCCGATGCGACCTTTCAGAGGGCTAGTAATGACAAACGTTTAATGTCGAGATTAAGAAACGCCGAAGGTGTGATCATCGATGAAATTTCTATGATTCCCGGACAGGCTTTGATGATTGCCGAAGCCTTGGCGCAGCGGGCCCGTGAATCTAAACTTCCCTGGGGAGGTTTAAGAATTATCACGGTGGGTGATTTTGCTCAATTGCCGCCCGTCACGCAAACCGGCGCTCGTGATTGGTGTTTTCTGAATCCAGTCTGGGAGCAAAGTGGTTTTCAGAACTCCGTACTGTCCCACAATCAGCGTGTTTCCGATAATTTATTTTTAGACATTCTAAGTGACGTTCGCCATGGTCTTGCGACAGAACGGGCGCGAGATTTTTTAAATGAACACGTGCAGGATCACGACGAAGATCATCCCGGAACGCGTTTATTTGGACGTAAGCTTTACGCTGAAAAGTTTAATCAAAAAAAATTAGAGGAACTTGCCGAAGAAGAAGTCACGATTGATTCTATTTATTTTGGCTCTGAAAAACACATCGAAATTCTGATGAAGTCCGCGCCGGTGCCGGTAAAGCTGGTCTTAAAGCTGGGCTGCCGGGTGATGTTTTTGCAGAACGATCCGCAAAAGCGTTGGGTCAATGGCACTCGCGGATATGTGACGGATATTTCCGCTGATAAAATCACAATTAAAAAAGACAATGGCCGCGAAGTACAAGCCGACAAAGTGTCTTTCGCGCTTCAAGATGCCGAAGGTAATGTCATGGCGTCAGTAATTCAGTTTCCTTTGACCTTGGCTTACGCGACGACAATTCATAAAAGCCAAGGGGCAACCCTGGATGATTTGTGGTGTGATCTGAGCGCTCTGTGGGAACCGGGGCACGCGTATGTGGCGCTCAGCCGTTTAAGATCCGCTCAAGGTTTGCATTTAATTGGTTGGAGCCCACGTTCAATTATTGTTGATCCGAAAGTTTTGGATTTTTACAAGCGACTGGAAAAGGTTCAGGTTAAAGAATCCACATCATATCTTTAAGCATGCCGATGCCGAGAATGATAAGAAACGTCTGCAGCGCCAGCACTACATAAAACCAGGTGGGATTTTTTCTTGTGCGAGATTTAGACATTGGCTCCTCGATGAAATACGAATCGGTCTCAAATAAACAATCGTTAACTTAAAAACATTACATTGCTCATATTTAATCGGCTATCCCCTGCACGGGGGAGGGGCTAGGCTAGTTAAGGGCTTAAGTGCTTGTATCTCCTTTGTTTATTCCTGCTTGAATAAAGGCTCGATTAGGGCTACTGTCACCCTGTTTGATTATAATAAGCGCAGTAATTACCTTCACTTAGGAGTGACCATGGCTCAAATTTCGGAGCAAAATCCTATCGGACTTAACGGTGTCGACTTCATCGAATACTCAGGTCCAGATGCCCAATATTTTGAACAAGTTTTTAAACGTTATGCATTTAAAGAGGTCGGGCAAGTTCACGGCAAGAACATCAAATTGTTTCGCCAAGGTGACATCAATTATATTTTGAATTGTGAACCGCACACTTTCGCCACGGACTTTGCCAAAGTTCATGGCAATTGTATCTGTGCCACAGGCTTTCGAGTTGTCGATGCGGAACATGCTTTTAAAACTGCCATCGCCCGGGGGGCGCGTGCTTACGAAGGCAATGATCACCAAAAAGGGGCAACACCATTCCCCGCTATTTACGGTATTGGTGATTCCTTGGTTTATTTCATTGATCAAAAAAATCACGACAAACTTTATAACGAAGTCTTTCAGGTAAAACCAGAAGATAAGGCTCCTGTGGGCGCGGGTTTTTCAGTGATCGACCATTTCACCAACAACGTACCAAAGGGTGAGATGGACAAGTGGAGCAATTTCTATATCGACATCTTTAAGTTTTATGAGGCCAAGTATTTCGACATCCGAGGCGCGAAGACGGGTCTTCTTTCCCGCGCAATGCGCTCTCCTTGCGGGAAATTTTCAGTGCCAATCAACGAACCTAAAGAAAATAAATCGCAAATCCAAGAGTACCTTGACGAATATAAAGGCTCTGGAATTCAACACGTGGCCTTGTTGACTGATAACATTTTAGAAAGCATGGAAAAGCTAAAAAGCAGCGACATCCAGTTTTTAACTCCGCCACCGCATTCGTATTATGAAATGTTGCCGTCGCGCGTGCCGGGTGTGCGTGAGGATCTAACGAAGCTAGAAAAAAATGCGATCTTGGTGGATGGTGACGAACACGGCTACCTTTTGCAAATCTTTACTAAGAACACTTTCGGTCCGATCTTCTTTGAATTGATTCAACGGGAAGGACATGACGGTTTCGGCGATGGTAATTTCCAAGCCTTGTTTGATGCGATTGAGCGGGATCAAAAAGAGCGTGGATTTTTAGACTAAACAATGGAACTTATCACGACTCTTCCTATTCCTGCGCGCGGAACGCTTTTGACGGCAGAACAAGCCATGCTTCTGGCGATCAGCGAAGCCTACAAAGGGGCCACCGGTGCAAGTCCGAACCCCTTAGTGGGTTCGGTTGTTTTAGATGAACAGAGTCGTTTTTTAGCCTGTGGTTATCATGAATTTTACGGCGGGCCCCATGCCGAAGTAAATGCCGTGAAAAACCTTGCAAATGAAGATCTGCGTAACGCCCATGTCTTTGTGACCTTAGAACCATGCGCGCATGAAGGCAAAACGCCGTCTTGCGCAAAGATGCTGGCGAAGTTCCCCATTAAAAAAGTCACCTTTGGCCTGATTGATCCCAACCCTTTGGTGGCCGGGCAGGGTGCAGATATTTTACGCCAAGCCGGAATTGAAGCCGAGGTTTTTTCGTCAGCGAACCCGGGACTTGCGCAAGAAATTAAAATTAAATTAGAAGAAGTGTGCGAAGCATTTTTGTGGAACTTCCGTCACAAGAAAACTTTCGTTGCTTTAAAGATGGCGTCCAGCCTAGACGGTCAGGTGGCTTTGCGTTCGGGTGAAAGTCAATGGATCACCGGCCCGCAGTCGCGGGAATACGTGCACTATTTGCGCGCCTGTTACGACGCAATTTTAGTAGGCAAAGGGACCATCGAATTTGACAATCCTTCTTTAGATATTCGTCATTCTGAAATTAAGAAGAAAAATAAAGTGGTCGTGATCGACGGCGAAGGGGAGCTCCTGACTCGCTATGCAAAGCTAAAGCTGTCCACCTTGCACGCGAACGACGATGTTTTTTGGTGTGTCGCCAAAGAAATGCGGGAACAAGTCGAACACACTTTGGCGCAAAATTCTGTGCGACCCCAGATCGTGTATGTCGCCACCAAAGTCGGTGGAGATTTAGACCTGCAAGATCTGCTGGCGCAACTTTATACCAAAGGTCTGCGTTCTGCTTTGGTTGAAGGAGGTGCTTTAACGGCAAGCTCGTTCATCGAACACGGATTGGTCAATCGCCTCTATTTGTTTCAAGCACCTATCTTGATGGGCTCGGGCGGTTCGAAGTCTTGGACTGAAACCGTGCGAGTCCCTGTGATGGCAGAAAAAATCCAACTGAAAAATCCTCGCCATTTAACCTTGGGTGATGACTTTATGATCACCGGCACTTTTAAAAAGGACCTATGATGACTGAAAATACTCAAACAACGCCGCTAAATTATCGCTGGGTTCGCGCTGCTGACGGGGCTTTGGCCGGAGTTTGCAAAGGTCTAGGCCAGGCTTTGGGCATTGAAACATGGATGCTTCGCGTTATTTGGATCATCTCTGTTTTGTGGTTTGGAACCGGCGTCTTGTTTTATTTGATCTTAGCCATTAGTCTGCCTCGCGTCGATCAACTAGACCATGCACTTGATGGAAAACTGCTGGGTGTTTGTGGTAGACTGGCCTCTAGATATCGCCTCGAAGTGGGCCTTGTAAGAACAGGTTTTGTTCTGCTGGCTTTGATCACTTTCGGATTGGCGATCTTGGGATACGGCTTGTGCTATTTTTTTGTTCCGAAAAGCCGCTGATCCCGCAAGTCGCTCTTAGAGCGCAGGAGTAATTGTAAATATATGGGTGATGACAGTAATAGGTCGATCGTAAAAACCCTTAAAAATGAGTGGTCTCTTTTCTGGGACGCCTTCCAAGGTGAAAAACAAGACGTCTTTGCAGACGGCAAACTTGAGGTTCTAGATAAAAATCAAATCAAAGAAATCACCAAGGCTTTGCTTGAGGACCGCAAGCGCATCAATCAAAAGCTTGAGTCTTTAAGTAAAGAAATCGATTTAAATTCCGCAAAGCTTGAAAGCCTGCGTTTGGTCGGCGGCGAAGCTGAAGTCACTCTGACCCGCATTCACGAGCTGAATGACTTGGGACAGACGATGTCGGATGCCTTGACCAAGTTGGACAATCGTTTGCGCGAAATTCGTGAAAAAGAAAATCAACTTCTTGAAGAGATGATTTCTTAAAGATAAACATACGTATTGACCGATAAATAAGTGTTACCGAAGGACTTGTCTGTGGGTTTGCGTGTCATGCAGTTATTCCTTCTGGATCTTCTTCGGTTTTTTGAAGAAGT
>JABWCO010000204.1 GCA_013360185.1 Bdellovibrio sp. | reverse complement strand
CGTTGAGTTTCCGGAAATTTCACGCGCCTTAGCACTGCAAGGAGTTAACGTCCTCATCGTACCAAGTTGCACTGATGATCGGCAGGGTTTTTTGCGAGTACGATACTGCGCTCAAGCTCGAGCCATTGAAAACCAACTGTACGTCATTCATTCTGGAACCGTCGGGTCTCTTCCCATGGTTCCGGCAATTTCTTTGAACTATGGTCAGGCTGCGATTCTGACGCCAAGTGATTTTCAGTTTTCTAGAGACGGCATTCTTGCGGAGGGAATTCCAAATCAAGAGACGATGGTGATCGGTGAACTTAATCTGCTAACGATTGAAGAGGCACGTACCAACGGCACTGTCTTACCTTTAAAGGACAGTGTTTTGACAAAAGATCTCATCAAAAGCATGGAAATCGTTCATTTATGAGTTATAAGGTTCGCTGCACTCAGCCTGCAGACTTTAATGAAGTTATCAAGCTTTGCCATGCTGTTTACCCCGGTACGCCAGTTTGGACCGAAGATCAATTGAAGTCACATTTAGCGATTTATCCAGAGGGGCAGTTTGTTGCCGTGGATGAATCGTCTGGTGAAGTTGTAGGTATGTCCGCAAGCCTAATTATCAATTGGGATGACTACGATTTTAAAGATAATTGGAAGTATTTTACTGATGCAGGATTATTCACAAATCATGACCCTGTGAATGGCCGAACCCTTTATGCGGCAGAGATCATGGTCGCACCCGAGGCACAAGGCACCGGAGTAGGTTCTCTTTTATATGAGGCGAGGGAAAACCTGGCCATAAAAAGTAACCTTTTGCGCATTCGCGCGGGGGCACGACTTAGAGGGTATTCAACCTATGCAGATGAACTGAGTCCTGACGATTATGTTTTGCGAGTCATTCGAGGAGAGATCTTTGACCCCACCTTGTCTTTTCAGTTGAAACGAGGATTTAGGGTTTTGCATATTGTCTCTGGATATCTCAGCTTTGATGAGGAGAGTCTCGGGTATGCTGCTGTGATCGAGTGGTTAAACGAAAAGGTCGCAGAACCAAGTCACTACAATCGCGGAAGCATCAAGTTTCAGATTCCTGGCAAGTGGTCATAGTAAAACATATTGTGGCTTAACGAGAGTCCTCGGCGCCGAGCGAATAATAAGATTTTGTGTGCGAAGGCTGGAGTGAGGCTCTAAAGAGGACTCCCACAATACTTGCAGAATATCGCATCTTGTTCGTGTCCCTGCTTGGTGCAAGACGGACAGGCTTGTGTTGAGGTGCTTATGGAGGCTCTAGCAATTTCAACGGACATGATGCCCGTGGGGACTGCTAAGACACCGTAACCCAGAATCATTAAGACTGAAGCAAAGGCCTGACCTAACGGAGTTTGTGGGGCAATGTCGCCGTACCCCACGGTGGTCATTGTCACGATGGCCCAATAAACGGACACCGGGATATTTGTAAAACCACTCTTGTCGCCTTCGATAAGGTGCATGAGGGCTCCTACGGTAAAGACTGTCGCCAGAACTCCGACGAGGAAAACGACAACTTTCTGTCGACTGGCAACAAGAGCATCTTGAAGAACTTTTGCCTGGCGCAGATAGCTTCCCATTTTGAAAACTCTAAAAATGCGCAACAATCGGAAAGAACGAACAACCAACAGCGATTGGGTGCCAAAGAAAAAGATACTAAGGTAGTTGGGCAGTAAAGCGAGCAGGTCGATTATTCCAAAGAAGCTGAAAATATATTTCGAAGGCCTTTGAACGGCCAATAGCCGCAGAATATATTCAACCGTAAAGAGAACGGTAAAAAACCACTCCAGGATACGAAAATAAGTTCCGAACTGTTGACGGATTTGATCGACACTTTCGAACGTCACCGCCGCGACACTAAGTAAAATCGCCGCGATAAGAAGAACGTCAAAGGCCTTTCCTGCAGGAGTGTCCGCTTCATAAATTATTTCATGCAGTCTTTGTTGCCATGCTTTCATAAGTACTCGTCCTTTTAGTTCACCGGATTTGAAGGGTCGGGCATCCCCACCTTGGTGCCGTCGGCAAGTTTTGTCTTGGGAAACACCGTGTGGTTCGGGGCAATGGCCACGCGACGTCCGATATCAACACCACCAAGGATTTTCGCATTGAGACCCACAGTGGTTCCGGCCCCAATTTTTAGGTGATCGATGATAAGATAACCCTTCATTCCATAGTGAGCCATCAGGTATGCGGAGCCTCCGATAGTGACATAGTCTCCAAGAATAATAAGAGCTGGATCGGAAATATTGGAGGTATTGATCATGCAACCTTTTCCAACTTTCATGCCCATGGCGCGGAAGAAAAAAATATTTAAAGGTGTTGGCGTGATAAAGTCGAGAACTGTGTAACGTACCAAATAGGTCAGGGCGTTGTGATAGAACCACGGAATGGACTCAAGGGAAAACCATGGTCCCCGGTAAGGATTTATAAAAAAACGTGCTGGAAGGTTCAACACCGGCACGATGACGATAATTGTAAATATGAAAAGAATAAATCCGGCAGCAATGGTGCTTCCAAGGATGGGGGCCTTTACCAAAAGGGGGAATGCGGACAGCCTCTCCTCCACCGTCCAGTAAAGATAAAGCCCCGGACTTAGACTGGTTCCTAAAGCTATGACATACGCCAAAATTATCGGTACCAGCGCAAAGAGAAAGGCCGCTTGACGAAATTTACGCAGGAGTGTCTCCACGGAGCCGACCAGGCCCTTTTTTTCTGATTTATTCGCATTGATGTCTTGGATATCTTGATGGTGTGTCATAACCAAATTATCGAGAATCCCTGACAGACGTGCAAAGGAAAGATTGCAGGAAGCTTCTTTTTTTTGGTGAGAGAGTGGCCCTACGGTCACAGACCTCCAAAGAACACAAAAAAAGCCAATTCCTGAGAAAATGGGAAGTCCCCTCCTCAGATCCCTGGGCGTTTGCAGGAGGAAAAGCATCTGCTTACCGTGTACATGTCCCACGAGGTCGAGTGGAAAAGGCATTTAGGAGTACGAGAGTCGTAGCTCGGACCAGGTGTACAGTTTCAATATAAGACACAGGTCTTTTTCCAAGGCTTCTATACTCAAGCTCCCAAGGTTTGTCTTTCCCCTCATTGATCTCTGAATAAACATCATTTAATCTAGATATCTATCTCGGGCTACTTGAGGGGGGAAACCATGAGAGCTTTGCGCGTCTTTGCCGTCGTTGGTATCGCGTCTGTAATTCTGTTGTTTCAAAACTGTTCCAGAGTGAAGTTCGACGAACTCCCTTCGGTTGAAATTTCTTCGGTGGATCCAGAGCCCGAACCAGAAGTGCCCGTTATCATTCCTCAACACAAAAGCTGCACACTTGCATCAGGTGCAACGATCGCACATGGAGTGATCACCGTTCGTTTTAAGAAGGATTCTGAAGGTATCTGTCAGACGCTCCAACCTAGTTTGTGTGTAGACGGTATTTTATCTGGTGATAACACCCACAACGACGCTAGTTGTATTATGAAAAGAGAATCGGCATTGTCTCAAAATCCGGCCCTTTCTACCAAGTGTACTTTGGGAAATCAAAGTTTGTATGCGGGCTCATTCGTGATCGCTTTTAAAAAGAAAGATCCAAGTGCTGGTGAAGGCTGTGTCGCCGAAGTTCGCCGTTGTGATCTGGCCGGGACATTGGCTGGCAGTTTTACAGAGCCCTATTGTCAGATCAATCCCCGTGCTTCAGAAAAAACTGTGACTTGGGATTCTGTGAGTATGCCAGATGGTGCGATTGCTTTGGGATTCCCTGAAAAAGTAAAAACGGCAAATGGTGCGTTCTCGTTGAATTACGTTTTCTCAGATAATGGCGGCACCCGAGTTGGTCGAAGTAATTCGGCGGCAGTGAGTTTGCCGGAAGCTCGTTGGAGTCGTGAACGCACCGTTTGGGATGTTACGGACAGACCTTACTTGGTGCTGGGGCATAACGACGAAAATAAAAATATTTATAATGTTTCGTTCAATGGGAAAACGACGGTAACTCAGTGTCGCGTGCAGATCGAATCGGCTTTAAATAATTGGGTGGATCTCACGGCAGCACCGTTTGCTTGTGATGCGTTGTTTGCGGTTAAGGTTTTGAAAATGGATTCTA
>JABWCO010000060.1 GCA_013360185.1 Bdellovibrio sp. | reverse complement strand
TCTAAGTCGTCCATATCCTCTATCCATTCAGATGAAGTTTGTTAAAAACCTCATCAAGATGGCGAGACAACCATTTTTGGGTTCTCTCGTCGGAAAGTTTGTAAATAACCTCAGAAAGAAAGCCGTAACTTAACATAGGCACTGCTTTAGATTTTGGAATCGCACGGGATTGCAAATAAAAAAGCTCTTCCTTATTCAGCTGACCTACAGTTGAACCATGCGCGGCCTTCACGTCGTCTGCGTAAATCTCAAGACTTGGCTTGCTGTCAGCCTCTGCTTTCGTGTTCAAAATTAAATTATTATTTAATTGCGCCGAGTTGGCCTTCTGCGCGTCTTTGCGAATCAATACTTTGCCGCAGAAGACAGCGCGGGATTCGCCATCCAGAATACCTTTGTAAAGCTGCGTGGTATTGCACTCGCCCACGGCATGATCAATCAAAGTCGTATTATCGACGTGTTGTGATCCTTGCACAGCATAAACACCCAAGATCTGCGAATCAGAGCCCGCACCCTTCAGCACAACATCCAAAGAGTGACGTGATAAACCTGCGCCAGTCGCAAAAGCTAAGCTTTCAACGTTGGCATTTTTAGCCACATGAATACGTGTTCGCCCGATGTTAATCGCCGCCAAAGCTTCAGCTTGGACACGCACATAGGAAACCTTTGCACTTTCGCCCACGTGTAAATCCATAACAGAGTTCACAAAATAAGGTGAACCTACAGAGCCATAATAGCTTTCTAAAAACTTCACTGCAGAGCGCGCACCAACTTCGATACGCACACGGGGAGTTACCATCAACTGGGCCGTTGCTTCGTTGGCTGTGAAAAATACGAAATTCACAGGTTTATCCACAGACACTTCTGAGCCCACTGAAATTTTCAATGGACGGACAACGTAAGCTGCATTTAATGCATCAAACGTGTCGTCGAACTGATCTGTGTATTCAGACAGCTCAGTCAAATGCATGCCGGCAGGCAATTCATCAGAAAGAGTCTTATTCAAAACGCCATTAAAGAACACGATATTGGTAAAATCCGCATTCAAGCATTTTTTAATTTCTAAAATAGTGTCGTGACTTGGCGCTGTCGTATGTAAAGAACTTGGTTCAAAGTTTTTATCAGCCAAGGTTTTCACACTTGTATAGTGCCAGTCTTCTTGATTACGAGTCGGCAGTCCCTTGTGCAAAGCATAGTCGTGAGCTGCCTGGCGAAAAGTTGCCAGGGCTCCTGCTGCAGGATTCTTGAGACTGAATTTGTCGTAAGTAGTCAGTAAATTCATTTCATTCCCCAAGTTTGCCTAGTTGATCAACCAGTCGTAACCTTTTTCCTCTAGTTTCAATGCCAATGAGCTGTCACCTGTTTCAACGATCTTGCCGTTGACTAATACGTGAACGAAATCTGGCTTGATATAGTCCAAAAGACGTTGGTAATGGGTCACCAAGACAATCGCGTTGTCTTTGCGACGAAGCTTGTTCACGCCATCAGAAACGACCCGCAAGGCATCGATATCAAGTCCTGAATCCGTTTCATCTAAAAGTGCTAAACGTGGCGACAGCACCGCCATCTGCAAGATTTCATTTTTCTTTTTCTCGCCCCCAGAAAAACCTGTGTTTACGGGACGGTCCAAATATTCAGGCTTCATGCTGACAAGTTTTAGTTTTTGCACCAGGAATTCGCGGAACTCACCTTCTGGCATGGGTTCTGAACCTTGATGTTGCAGCACAGAGTTAAAAGCCGTGTGCAAGAATGTGAAATTAGAAACTCCCGGCACTTCGACTGGATATTGAAAGGCTAAAAAGATTCCTTCTTTGGCTCTTTGATCAGGCTCTAGATCCAAAAGGTTTTTCATTTGAAAATTGATGTCGTACAAAACTTCGCCCGAAGTCACTTCATAAGCTGGGTGACCCGCTAAAACTTTTGAAAGAGTCGATTTTCCAGAACCGTTAGGCCCCATGATCGCATGCACTTCGCCCGCATTGATTTTTAAACTTAAACCTTTAAGAATTTCTTTTTCTTCAACACGTGCGTGCAGATTCTTAATTTCTATCATATTACCCCACAGAATTTTCTAATTTCATTTCAATTAACTTTACGGCCTCGACGGAAAACTCTAGAGGAAGCTCTTTGAAAACTTCTTTACAGAATCCGTTGACCAGCATCGAAATAGTTTTTTCCATATCCAGACCGCGCGACTGCAAATAAAAAATCTGATCTTCACTGATGCGTGAAGTAGTCGCCTCATGCTCGAGTGTCGCGGTTTTATTTTTGACTTCAATGTACGGATAAGTGCTAGCACTGCACTTATCACCCACCAGCATAGAATCACACTGTGAATAATTGCGCGCGTTTTCAGCTGACGGCATGATCTTTACTTGGCCACGGTAGGTGTTGGACGATTTATCCGTCGAAATGCCTTTTGAGATGATCGTGCTCTTGGTATTTTTACCAATGTGAATCATCTTTGAGCCAGTATCCGCTTGCATCATGTCGTGAGTTAAAGCGACAGAGTAAAAAGCTCCTTCAGAATAATCTCCTTGCAGGATGCAAGACGGATACTTCCAAGTGATAGCGGAACCAGATTCCACTTGAGTCCAAGAAATTTTCGAGCGCTTCCCAGCAGCTTTACCGCGTTTTGTGACAAAGTTATAGATACCGCCACGGCCTTCTTTGTCGCCGGTGTACCAGTTTTGCACTGTCGAATATTTAATTTCGGCATCATCATGGGCAATCAACTCAACCACTGCCGCGTGCAATTGATTTTCGTCACGCTGAGGAGCCGTACAGCCCTCAAGATAATTAACGTAACCACCTTCATCACAGACCAATAAAGTTCTTTCGAACTGACCCGTGTCTTTGGCGTTGATACGGAAATAAGTCGAAAGATCTATCGGGCAACGCACGCCTTTAGGGATGTAACAAAACGAACCGTCAGTAAACACCGCCGCATTCAAAGCCGCATAATAGTTGTCAGTGTAAGGAACTACTGAACCTAAATATTTTTTTACTAACTCTGGATGCTTGTGAACAGCTTCAGAAATAGAGCAGAAGATCACGCCAGCTTCGTCTAAAACTTCCGTGTGGGTCGTGCCCACAGAAACAGAGTCAAAAACGACATCAACAGCAATGCCGGAGATACGTTTTTGTTCCGTCAATGGAATACCTAACTTTTCAAAAGTTTTGATCAGCTCTGGATCTAACTCATCCAATGACTTCGGTTTGTCAGCATCCTTTTTTTTCTTCGGTGCTGAATAATAACGAATCGCCTGGAAATCAATTTTAGGATAGGACACGTGCGCCCAAGTTGGCTCTTCTAAAGTAAGCCAATGACGATAGGCCTTTAAGCGATAGTCCAACATCCACTCTGGTTCATTTTTCTTGGTTGAAATCAAACGAATGATATCTTCGTTTAAACCCACCGGCGCTTCATCGGACTCAATGTCCGTTGTAAAGCCATATTTGTATTCATAGCTTTCAAGAGGATTATTTGAAGAGGGTTTATTGTTATCCATTTAGAGCCTCAGTTGTTTTTTTCGCGATGGTATTTTTATCTACAAGAAGATCTTTCAAGCTTAGGCTCTTATAAAATTCTGTAAGACGATTATTTAACTGTGTAATAGGAGAAACGATGTTGCAGGTCCCTTTGATTTCGCACGGAGCCTCGTTATTTAAACATTTTACCAGGGCTGTAGGCCCCTCGATAACGTCGACTAAGTCCTGCATCGAAACTTTGGCCAAATCCTTGGTGATTTGATAACCACCATTCACACCGTATTCGGCACGCAAGAATCCACCTTTTTGCGCCATTTGTTGCATCACGCGCGCAGTGGCATCAAACGGAGTGTGAAATGCGTCAGAAACTTCTTTCGCCGTCGTCAGCTCCCCTGGAATTTTTTTGCTCATGTGCTTTAGGGCCATAAGCGCATATTCAAGTTTTCGATTGATTTTGTTCATAAATAACCTATTTCAATGGCCTGGTTCTAAACGAAAGCGTAATGAAAAACAAGATGAAATACGCCTTATTTTAACGTATTTAAGTCCGCGACAGAAAAGAACCGTAAAGTTTTCAAAATATATGGTGATTCCAATGCTTTAGGATGCTATACGAAAGTCCTATGAGAATTATTTTTATTACCATCGCCAGCGTTATTGCCCTCGCTATTTTTGTTTTGATGGCCCGTATTTGGGGTCAGGGGCAAGAGCACTACAAGTTCGAGCATGCTTTCTTTAATGGCCCCGCACCGATGATTATCGTGAAAGCAAACACATTAGAGACGACAAAAGAAGCTCTTAAACTGCACCCTGATGCCATCATCTGGGTGGATGTGCGCTTTTCACGCGAAAAAATTCCGTTTGTTTTACCCGCATCTCGCGACGTGGAATTCTTGAACATGAAAAAAGCGGAACAAGAAAAAAATCCGACGACGCCGATCCTGATTGGCGGCCGTTTGACCGAATACCCGTGGGAACAGATCAACGAATTCTATCAGACGACGCCGGCCCTAAAGGAATATTACGAACAGTTTCCGCAGACTCGTTTTGTTTTAAATATTATCGACAACACCTCAGAGGCCCACATCGCCTTAGTTGACGCGATCAAAGATTTCAAACCGAATGAGCGCACATTTATTCAAAGTGATGCGTTGATTTTGATGACTTCGATTAAAGAAATTAAGCCTGAGTGGGTGTATGGAACAAGCACTCCGGATTTGATGCGCATGTTAACGTTTGATTCCATGTTTATTCTGCCGTCGACACAATTTAAGGGTGATGTTTTCTTAGCGCCGTTTCTGTTACGTAAACGTCCTGCATTTAATGACGAAATCATTGCAGAAATGCGTCACCGCCATAAGCGAGTTATTTTAGGGCCGATCGCGAATGAAAATGAGTTTGCTGAGGCGAGTCGCTTAAAAGCTGACGGACTTATTACGGAGAATTTGCCTCAATTGCTAAATCTCCTCGGCCAAGGTCCTGCCAAGTAGGTTGAACTCGACTGCATTTGGGCATATCTTTTTAACCTGGGACTAAAGTTGCGTTCCCCGTCGGAGGTTAAGATATGTCCGCTTTTTCTTTTATCAATGTGGCCGAAGCGGCCCCTGCTGTTTCTGTCAACACCAGCCCCGTGGATGCCATTTTTCAGGCTAGCCCCATCGTTCAGCTGACGCTTATCATCCTGATCGTGCTTTCAGTTTTTTGCTGGGCGATTGGTTATACAAAATACCAAACCTTCAAAAAAATGAACGAGTCAGACGAGCTTTTCTTAAACAAATTTTGGAAGGTAAATTCCCTGGATACGTTGTATGAAGACATCGATCAATACAGCGACTCTTCCGTCGCAAGGGTCTTTAAAGCTGCTTATTTAGAGATGAAAAAGATTTCGGAATCCCCCCTGTTGGCGCGTAACGAGGGCGACAAACCCATTTTGTCTGGCATCGACAATCTTGAGCGTATGCTGAACAAAGCTTCTGAAAATGAAATTGCCAAATTAGAGTCGCGCTTAACTGTCCTTGCAACCACAGGCAGTACAGGTCCATTTATTGGTCTGTTCGGAACAGTGTGGGGAATCATGGGATCTTTCCACAAAATTGGCCAAACAGGGTCAGCAAGTTTAGCGGTCGTAGCCCCGGGAATTTCCGAGGCTTTGATTGCAACAGCGATTGGCCTTGCTGCAGCCATTCCTGCGGTCGTGTTATACAACAACTTTATCGCTCGCATTCGTCGCCAAGAAGTGACCTTAAATAATTTCAGCGCAGACTTCTTGAATATCGTTAAAAGAAACTTCTTTCAGGGGAATTAAACGTGGGAATGGGTTCAGGCGGTAAATCAAAAAGCCGCGCAACACTCAGTGAAATCAACGTAACACCTTTGGTGGATGTTATGTTGGTGCTATTGATCATGTTCATGGTGACCACACCCCTTATGCAACAGGGTATTGAAGTGGATTTACCCAAAACTTCTTCTTCCGGTGTTGAACTGAATGATGAACCCTTTGTTCTTGTCATTGGTGCAGATCAAAAGATGACAGTAGCAAAGACCAAAATCGCTATGAGCGACCTGCGCCCCAAGTTAAAAGCTATTTTCGAAAACAGAAAAAACAAACAGATATACATTCAAGCAGACCGTAAGGTGGATTATGGCTTCGTCGCGGAAGCTATGGCTGAAATACGTGCTGCTGGAATTTTTAATATCGGACTTGTGACCTTACCTAAAGAGCAGTGAGCAACTTAGAGCAACAACCCCTTACTTCAGACGAACAACTTTCCCGCGGCCTCGGGGTGTCTTTTGCTATTCACGCGCTGATTGTTTCTTATTTCACTCTGAAAACAGTCTTTTTTCCTTCTGAAAAAATCGATTTTACCCAGGCTGTGCGCGTCGACATGGTCGCATTGCCAGACAAAATAAATCCGGACTCTTTGCCGCCGGTTCAGGCAAAGGAAGAAGCAAAACCCGCCACGCCAGCCAAAGAACCGACAAAGCCCGCCACTCCTAAAGCCGAACCAAAGCCTGAACCTGCAAAAAAGTTGGCACTTCCAGCAAAACCAGAGGAAGGTGTTAACATTGAAAAAGTTAAGAACCAACAGCAGAAAGCTCTGGATAAGTTAAAAGCTTTGGCGGCCCTTGATAAAATCAAAGAAGAAGTCGCTGCGGAAAAAGAAAAAGCGCCACCTGGTGCCGGAAAAAAAGACGACGGTGCGCAAAAAGTAAAAGGCAATGTCTTGTCGGCCGGCTCTTCGCTAACAGGCCTTGCAAAACTAGAACATCAAAGCTACGCCAATGACTTGCACAACCACATTAAACAACATTGGTCTTTGCCCGAATGGTTGGCAAAGAAGGATTACAAGGCCCAAGCACAAGTTTTCGTAGATACACGTGGAAATATTTTAGGTCGAAAAATTGTTAAATCTAGTGGCAATTCAAGTTACGATGATGAGGTTTTGGCGACCATTGATCGCGCAGCTCCCTTTCCGGTCCCGCCGGAAAAGTTGCAGGCAATCATGTCAGCAGATGGTATCATGATTGGATTCCCAGAATAATTTTTAGGAGGCATCTTTATGATTAAGCAACTTTTGGCATTGCTCCTGGTTCTAAGTTCTTTGCCGTTCTTCGCTTCAGCGCAAGAAGGTGGAATTTACATCAAAGCCGGTGAAGCGCGCACAAAGAAAAGTCTTTTAGCGATGCCGCCCCTGCAATACTCGGGTTCTCCGGGCTCGTCGAGATATCAAGCTGTTGGCGTTGATTTATTTAATATCATCACCAATGATCTGTCGGTTTCTTCGTATTTTCAGTTTATCGATCAAAAAGCCTTTCTTGAGAACACTGCGAAAGTCGGCTTAACACCGGCCCCAGGATCTCCGAACGGATTTAATTTTCAAAGTTGGTCGGCAATTCAAGCGGACTTTTTAATCAAGATGGGCTTCTCGATTGTCGGCAATGAAATCACATTAGAAACTTACACTTACCACGTTCCCAAGGCTCAATTGGTCTTAGGCAAAAAGTATAAAGGCACCATCGGCAGCGTTCGTCGCTTGGCCCACACGTTTACCAACGATGTCCTTAAGGCTTTGACGGGTGTCGAGGGACCCTTCCTTTCTCGCGTTGTGGTTTCAAGTGACCGCTCGGGACCTCAAACAAAAGAGATTTTTGTTATGGACTGGGATGGCGCCAACGTAGACCAAGTTTCAACTCATAGAAGTATTTCGATTTCACCAGCTTGGTCACCAGACAATTCTAAAATCGCCTACACGTCGTATGTAAAACGCGTGGGTGCAAAGTTCAGAAATGCAGACATGCTGATATTAGACTTAGCCACTGGCAAACGCTCTTTAATTTCTTATCGTCAGGGTATCAACTCTGGTGCTGCATTTGCTCCTGACAATAAACACATCTATTTAACGATTTCTCAGGGCACAAGCCCTGACATTTATAAAATGACTTTAAATGGAAATCTGGCTGGAAAGATCACCAATGGTCCCGCTGGTGCTCTTAACGTTGAACCGGCAATGTCCAGCAATGGAACTTTAGCATTTTCATCAGACCGTGCTGGCCGGCCCATGATTTACACGTCCAACGCCGACGGCTCGAATGTGAAAAGAATTACTTTCGCGGGTGTTTTTAACTCGTCACCATCGTGGTCTCCAGACGGAAAGAAAATTGCTTTTTCTGGGCAAAGCGATAACAACTTTGATATTTTTGTTATGAATGCAGATGGAACAGGCATGATTCGTCTGACTTCAGCTAAAAAATCAAACGGCAGAATGGCCAGCAATGAAGACCCGTCCTTTTCGCCAGATGGTCGCTTTGTGATGTACACAAGTGATCGCACTGGAAAAAGTCAGATTTACATTTCGACAGCTGACGGCACGGAAGAGCGTCGCGTAACCAACGATAGCCACAACTATTACAAACCGAAGTGGTCAAACAACATTGACTAGTTTGTCCTTCGCGGAACAACTTAAGAAAGAGCGAAACGAGATCTGGTCTCGTCTTGCTCTTTCGGCAAAGTCTAACCAAATCAGCTCTGAACAAGTTTGCCTAGAGTGGAGCCACGCGGCTGACCTTCTTTTACAAAAAACATTCGATCATTGTTTTGCTGAACAAAAAATCGCACTTTTTGCCTTAGGAAAATTAGGCTCCTCAGAGCTCAATTTAAGTTCGGACGTAGATATTCTTTTAGTGGCCGAGGACGAAACAGCCTACGCCCCGGCCCAACTTCGCCAGTTTCAAAAAATTCTTTCTGAACGAACTGCTAACGGATTTATTTTTCGTGTGGATTTTGATTTGCGCCCGGGTGGCAAACAGGGGCCCCTAGTCCCGACCCTAGATCAGTTCAAAGATTATTACGGAAATTATGGTGAAACTTGGGAACGCCTAGCTTTTGTGCGCTTGCGCGCTATCGCTGGTGATTCACAAATACAAAAAGAAGTTTTGTCGTTCGCGCAAAAATTTTCTTTTCGTAAGCACTTAGATTTTACTCTGCTGGAAGATCTAAAGACTTTGCGATCGAAAATTCAAGGTCACTATTGGGCTCGCACGCAAAGCGACGTCATTGACTTAAAGTTAGGGGTAGGCGGCATTCGTGACATCGAACTTTTTGCCCACGCCTTGCAAGTCGTGCATGGTGGACGTGATCCCAGCTTGCAAATCAAACGCACCACAGACGCCTTAAAGCTTCTTCAGGAAAAACAACTGCTGCCCGAACAAGAAGCGCAGTTTTTAGCAACACATTACTGGAACCTACGCGCCTTAGAAAATTATGTGCAGGCTTTAAACGACGAACAAACACATCTTTTAAAGGTCTCCGACAGCCATCCTGATTTTGTGACTGCCGCCCTTAAAATGTTGCCTGAAGAAATGCATCGCTGTGATCAGATTGTTAAAACTTTGCTTGGTGACGCCGCCGCCAGTTCCACAATTGAAGAGGAATTACAACAGGTTGGTTTACCTGAACAAGACTTGGCGGAGCTCTGGCAGGAAATTTTAGGTCAAGAGGTTTATTCCCGTCACAAAGGGCGCGATGAGATTTCCCGCAAAGCTTTCTTAGGAATTTTTCTTACCGCTTTAAAAGAACAAAAAGGTGATTTGCGCCGAGGCCTTTTACTTCTAAAAGACTTTATCCATGGCACCCGCGCCAAGGCGAGCTTCTTTGCTTTGCTTTTGCGCGAAAAAAATCTGCTGCAAGAACTGACTTGGCTGTTTGGTCACTCTCCCTATCTGTCGCGAATTTTGTGCAACCGCCCCGAACTGTTGGACAGCTTCGTATACCGTGCACAGAACAAACACTCTGAAGATTTAGGGTCGCTATTGGAAGAGCTTGCTGAAAAGCGCCTGCTTTCAGAGATCATCACTGGCAGTGCTTATCTTAAGGACAAAGACCTGCCCGCGTTGTTGCAAAATCTGACCTCCACCGCAGATTCCATCGTTGAGGTGTTACTAAATGCTTTAAAGAAAGAATATCCTTCAAGCATCCAAGTATTAGCTTTAGGTAAATGGGGTGGCCGCGAGTTAGGATTTCGTTCGGATTTGGACTTTATTTTCGTGACGCCCCAAGAGCCTGAAGAGAACGACTTCAAAGTTGCAAAACGTTTTATTACTCGCCTAACCGAGTCTCATCGTGGTGGGCACATTTATTCCATCGACATGCGCTTACGCCCCTCGGGAAAAGCGGGGCCTTTAGTAATTCCGCAAAAAGACCTCAGCGAATACCTCAGCCAAGAAGCATCGGCGTGGGAAAGACAGGCTTATTTAAAGGCACGCTTTATTGGTGATGATCAAAAGTCGTTGGTGCCGTTCTTTATAGATCGCGGATTGAACGAAGTGGAACTGACGGAACTCAATCGCATTCGTCAGCAGCTGCTGGCAGATCCCCCAGTCGTGAATTTAAAGTTCAGCGAAGGAGGCTTGGTCGACGTCGAGTTCGCCGTGCAAACAGAGATTTTACGAAGAAAAATTCGTCCTTCATCACAAAGCACAACAGATTTGATTCGGATATTTTCCTCTGAATTTCCCACTTTACTAGGGAACTACGAACGCCTGCGTCAAATGGAGCAGATGCTTCAGCTGGTTGCGTCAGAATCTCTCGTCGAACTGCACGCAAATCATGAGTCCTTTCATGCTCTTGCCTTGGCGTTCCAAATCTCTGCTCAAGATCTGCTCAAAGAGGTCCGCGACATATTTTCCAATAATATCGAGACTCTGAAGGAACTTGACCCTCGTCGACAGGCTCACTAATAGTGAAAGAGTTGGACTAAAGTCAGGAGTAACAATGTCGAAGAACATCGATATCAAAAAGGTGTTTTGGATTTACCTATGTGCGTTTTTATTAGCGGCCTTCAGTTTCCGCGCCGACGCACAGACATCTTCAGAGACAGCTACAAAAGTTGAAGAGAAAGCTTCTAAAGCTGACAAGAAATCTGAAAAAGCAGCAAAAACTGATAAAAAAGAAACTAAAGAGGCTAATAAGAAGGCTACGAAAGGAAAAGAGATGTTCGCACTATTTGAAACATCCAAAGGTAATTTTAAAGTTAAACTTTTGAGCGAAAAAGCACCAAAGACAGTAGAGAACTTTGTTGGTTTAGCTGAAGGCACGAAAGAGTGGACAGACCCTAAAACAGGCGAAAAAGTTAAAAAGCCTTTCTATGATGGTTTGGTCTTCCACCGCGTGATCAAAGATTTCATGATTCAAGGTGGTTGCCCACTTGGAACAGGAACTGGCGGCCCAGGTTACCGTTTTGATGACGAGTTCCCAGCAGGTCAACAAAAGCATTCTAAGCCAGGCATCCTTTCTATGGCGAATGCGGGTCCTAACACAAATGGTTCACAGTTCTTCGTAACAACTGTAGCAACTCCTTGGTTGGACGGCCGTCACGCTGTGTTCGGTGAAGTTGTTGAAGGCATGGACGTAGTTCACTCTATCGAAAATTCTAAAACAGGTCCAATGGATCGCCCGGTTGAAGCGGTTGTTATCAAACACGTTAAAATCGTAAAATAGTTTTTAGATTTAAATTTTGAAGATTAAAAAAGCCCGAGGAAACTCGGGCTTTTTGTTTTTTTTCCGCAGAGGGGTCTAGTCACAGATCAAGCACCGCAATAAGTATTTTACAAATTCCGCTTTTTGCATGGCCACTGTGGTTCTTTTTTCTGGGAAAAGGTTGGAAAAAAGCATTGTCAGTTTCTGCCGCAATTTTGTTTTCATTTATACTGGTCATCGGCTACTTATTTAAAGACGAAAACCTAGTCGAAAAAAGACGTTTTACAACTCCGTTGGGCCAAATTTATCTTGTTCAACAATTTGATTTTGATCACAGCCGTGAGTTGCCTGATAAAATTGAGCTAGAGAAACTTTTGCCTTTATCAAATCAATCAAAGGTTACTATCCCAAAAAATCATCTATCGGAAAAATTTCTGAAACTAAAGTTTATAATAATACTATTGAAATAAACGGTGTGTCGGGATCATATATCTTCCAGCATGATGGCAATCAGTTGCTTTCAGTGCAATAACACTTTTTTTCGATAGTAATAGCGTTCATTTTCACGAGCGCCAAAGATCAAAGTTCCGCTAGAAAACTTTCCTGACTTAAAAGGTCTTATTTAAATTCTGCTGATAAGGATTGTTCTGCGCAGATTTAAAGAACTGGTAACGATAAGAGCCTTTTCCTACGTACGTCCAAAGTGGATCATCAAGGAGACCTGTGCACTCGCCCTTTTCATTGTATCCGACTAGCTCGGTATCACTGCCCTCTGCCGTACATTGAAGAGTGTCATTACAGGCAAATACAGACTTATTGCAGGAAACCTTGGACTTCACTGGAGGAGGCGCTGGACATGCTTTGATTGTAAAGCTGATCTTTGCGGATGATAAACCATTCGTATCTTTTACGTAAAACGTTTTATTGATGTCCGAAAGATTCGTATTATTCTGGGGTGAGTTCTGCCAGGAGTAAACATATTCCCCCACCTTTGATGAACTCCAATAACGGTCACTCAAAAGTTTTTTGCATTCACCCGTTTCATTGCACCCCACCAAGTCACCGTCACTCCCTTTTGCTGTACAAAGAATATTTTCATTGCAGGCATAAACGGTTTTTGGACAGGAAACCACCGGTGCGATCTTTGCAGGTTTGGCAGTTTGTATAGATCTATAGTGTTGCACTTCTTCCTCGGTCGCCGCATTCAGCCCTAAACTCACAAACCCATATGTCGTACCGCTCATGCCGGTGCTTTTTTGAAATTGCGCAAGAGTCTCAGAGAATTTGCGTGCGGAAATTTTGGAAACCAGTTTCTCATCGCGGACCAACTTAATAGGTCCTTGATGCAAAGGTGAAATCAAGAAATTCGCACGCTGAATTGCGTGATCGTCACTTTTAATGGGAAAAGCCCCGAGGAAAGTAATTTCGTCAATTCCTGTGGGATTCAATTTTATCAGCGCAGTCCCGTCGTTGTCCAAAGAGACCGTTTTTCCCAAGAGCGCTCCATTATTTCCGACAAAGCGTAAATAATAGCGATCTGATGGCTTTCCCGTCATTACAACGTGAATATCCGCGTCGCTTCCATAGAAACGAGGGAACTCAATAGTCAGTGGCAAGACTCCCGGAGCTAAAGAGCCCAAGCCGCCAGGGCTCGTATCGAAATTTCGCAGAACCCGAGTGCGCATTCCGTTATTCACCAGTGTCAGCTCCAAGGGGTTCGCATTGGTATTGAGCTTCCGTAGAGCTTCCATGGGGCGGAGAAAAATCTTTTCATCTGTACCATGACCGCCGAGATACCGAATCAGGGCTTCGACACGTACTCCGGACTTTTGATATATTTCGAGTAACTTCAGTTGCCCCAGAAATGGGAGCACCGGATCGTGAGTTCCTAGGTCTAAAAAAACATTTGTCTTGTTTTGAACGAGTTTATTCACCTTCGACGGAGCGCCAAGGTTTGCCTCTTGTGCCACATTTGTTTCGTCGGATGAGCCAGTAAGTGAATAGCGCTGAAACTGTTTTCCCGTCATACCATTGGGCATACGAAAGGTGTTCAGCCACGAACCATAGTAGCCCGTGGATTCATCCATGAGCCACAACAAACCAGGGAATGTCGGTGTTGCAAGATCCGAAAGAATATTCAAGTCCGCAGGAGGAACGTTGGCATAGACATAGGCCACTCTGACTTGATCAATATGGGGTGAAGAGGCAATGTTTAACGCCGTGGCACCTCCTCGGGAGCCTCCCAACGTCACCACCTTGGCGGCATCCATGCTGAAAGTCGGGACTGCCAGCTTTAGAAAGTCATTTAACTCACGAAAGTTTCGTGCGTTCGAGGAACGATTCACGATCGTACCTCCGACATTCCAGAGAATTGCGATGCTGCCTTTTTTATCCGCTTCGTAGAGCGCCGATAGTCCCGAAAAAATAGAAACACCTCTTGCGGATAAAAACTCATTGATTGAATAATGGCCGGTCATGAGTGTTGAATATTTCGCCTGCCGATTCCAATGGGGCGGCAAGATGATTGTGAACATGTTATTTTTAAAAACCAGGCCGCTGATTACTTGATAGGAATCTTGATTCTCAAAAGCAAGAGACTGTAAATCTGTAGCATTGGCCACGACAGAAGGTGGCTGTCTGAACAGAACCTTTTTGGCAGATCCCGTACACAGACTTTGAAGCACAGATTTCATTTGGGAGATCGATAGACTGACTCGATCAAATTTTTCGTCGAAATAGAAATTTGGGTTAGCGCTGTAATCGGAGGTGTAGTATCTGACCGGCTCCCCTCCGCTTTTCGCGAGTTCAGAGTCGATCACCGCCGCGCTCTCGGTTCTTAATACGACGGCAGAATCAACGGCCCCGTATGTGAATCCGACGCCCGTTTTGTAGTGTGTGTAAACTTTGTCCTGCTCAAAACGAATATCGCAGTCTGAAGCAACAGGTTGCGAGCCAGTTACTTCAATTTGGCCTGTCTGAGCATTATAAGCCAATGAACTATCACCCCGGTCTTCAGCGCTGGAACCCAGGGAAGAGAATGATTCTGATTCCTTCGCTGTGAATTGACCACAGTTTTGAAAACCAAAAACCACCAGAAAGACGAAACCAAATATAGGTGCGCCATTACGAAAGAATACGGACATCGTTCCCCCTGCAAATTTTTATGCTCCCCCTTCAAAGGGAATATATGGAACCTCTGTATCAGGATCACAATTCTCGGCCCCATATTTCGCAGCACAGCTGGTCTGAGTAATGACACTTTCGTCTCGGCTACTCACTCTACGATTTGTGGTGCAGCGACCGTAGACTCTCTGCCCAGAGGCGTCCAATTGAAAGGCACATTGCCAGCGCACTACAGATGTTTGGTTCGCGGCACACATCCACATACAGCACTCATCCCTGGGGTCACCGTTACAAGAGGCGGGGCGGGCGGGATTGCTGTTGCCGATATAGCAACCAATAACGCCGTTGGCATTATATGGTGTAAAGCCTGCAGGACAACCACCAAGACTATCTGCGCTAACGGGTTTTTGTCCCGATGGACAAATAGACTCTGTGGCCTTCCAGCCCCAGGGACCGCCAATATCGCAGTGTTGCCCAGAAGCGAGGATAATGGGATTGCAGCTTTCAGAGGCGACCTGGAAATTGCCGTTGTTGCAAGAATAAGTAATATTCCCTTTGGCCATTGTTGCCGATGACGTAAAAGATGTTGATTGGTTGTGCGCTAAAGTTACGGGTCCTGAGGAAGCAGAACAAGCTCCCGCAGGTCCCCAAGTCAATGTACCACCAGGATAAGAACAACTAGCCGCACCCTGTGTAGAACACGACGAGGCTCCATAGGTTCCGCTCAAAACTCCGTTACTGCAAGTGCGTTGCTGCGATTGGCAGGATTGACCAAATGGTACAGAGGATGCCGCATAAGCGGTTATACTGCTGCCGTTAGGAACAATCTGACCGTTGAATGTGCAATTTGCAGCACCTTGTACCGAGCAAGTGCTGTAACTATAGGAGCCGCTGAGACTTCCATTGTTGCAGGTTCGAGATTGTGAAGAGCAAGTGGAACCAAAAGGAACCGAGGAGTTCGCATAGGCGATCACCGTTTGTCCATGAGCGACCGTTTGGCCATTGAAATTACAACTTGCCGCAGACCCCACATTACAAAGGGCATAAGCATATGAACCACTCAAAGAACCGTTGCTACAAGTTCGTGTTTGTGATGTGCAGGTGGAACCATAGGGAACAGAGGAACTTTGATATGCGGTAACACTTTGTCCGTTGGCTACAGTTTGACCGTTGAACAAACAACTTGCTGCTGTTCCGGGCGAGCATGTCGCATAAGCGTAAGAACCGCTGAGGCTCCCATTTGAGCAGGTACGGCTTTGCGAAGTGCACGACTGACCAAAGGGCACTGACGAGGAGGCATAAGCTGTCACCGTTTGACCATGAGCAATAGTCTGACCATTAAAGAGACAGCTTGCGGCGCCCCCCGCAGAACAGGTTGCATAGCTGTAGGAGCCACTTAACGCACCATTATTACAAACACGATTTTGCGATACGCATGTGCCGCCAAAGGGAACTGTGGAATTTTGATATGCCTTCACACTATTTCCATGCGCAATAGTTTGTCCGTTAAATAGACAAGCCTGTGGCCCATTGACGGTACATGTTGCATACAGATAGGAACCGGAAAACTCGCCATTTAAGCAAATTCGATCCTCTGAAGTACAGTTTTGTCCAGTAGCTACTGAGGATGTTAGATAAGCTTTAACCACATCTCCGTGAGAATATGTTTGACCATTGAATGTGCAGGTTCTGCCTTTAACACACTGGGGTGCTTCAGGGTTTTGACTACAAACGTCCAGATCCGTCACGGACGGCAAATCAGCAGCTTGAAAACTAACGGGGCTGCAGTTCTGAAATGACAGAACAATTCCTGCCAATAAAGGAGATAGTACGAATAATTTGAAAAAGGATTTTTTGGGCGTAGTACCCCCCTAGTTTAATTCCCCATCTACTTATCGGACATTAGTCGGGGTGACTTGAAGCCGAGCCAAAATGCTTCAAAATAAGACATGATTTGTGAAGGTTGTAACAGCTTAGTTACAGTTTTCTTTTCGTGGGTCAGAACCTGGGGAAGGGTCTGTTTAGCCTTCCCTAGAAGAACAAGCCAACAAACTTTTGGGTACGGATGAGTTCTTCCTCTATCACGACGAAGAAGACGACGATGAAGATGCGTTATCGTGCGCGGAGCTTAGTGAAGAACTTTCTCCACCTCGTGATGATGACGATCCAAGCCCAAAAATGTTTGGCGGAAAATAAAAAAAGAAGAAAGACGATCTTCACTAGAGAGCATTTTTATTGACGGCGCGTCAATTGATTTTTCATTGAATCCCTTTGCTCAACTAAGTAGCATCCCCCGCGAAACAACACCTGTCATTTTCATAGAGACTGTTTCACCAATTCCAACAGGAGTATTCGTTGATGCGATTCTTCGTTTTTCTTACCAGTTGCCTGGTCAGCCTCGCAACCCATGCAAACGGAATACTCGATCGAGCCTATGAGCAGTACAGCCTTCGGGATTTTACTCCGACCGGCATAAAAAATGTTGTCAGTGCACAGTACAACTATGATCGCATGAAAAATAGACTTGGGGGAATCCCTGGTGAATATGCCCGTGTTCGATCTCTTCAAGCCATGGTCTTTATTGCCATTGCGGATCCTCAACAACGAAAATTCTATGTTGATCAAGGCTTTGGGGGGGCTAACTCAGCATATTTATCATTCAAGAGTAAATATGGGCAAAACCCTCTCTCCAATAGCTCTCTCGGAGAATACGAAAAAAAGGTTTATGCCGATTTGTTGTACTGGGGTGCTCGTATTTCAGAAGAGTGGATAAAGGATCAAGGGGGCTCACTCACCTTTGAAAGAAAAAAGCTGATCAATAACATGGAGCAACTGATCAACTCAGGCTGGGGATGCCTTAATCATGGCGGTGCCTTCTCATTTTTAGGCCGCCTAGAGGAAGCTTATACTTGCGCTCCCTGGAACGGCGAAGTAGTCCTTCGATTGGCACAAGAATACAAACAAAAAGGACAGCCTGAAAAAGCCATCGCCCTTCTAAAAAAGTTCCTCGAAAAAAAACCAACAGACCTTTCCCTGGAACTAATTCCCGAAAACACTCGAGATCAAAAGAAAGCAATCTCTCTGCTGCAGGATTGGGGAGCCATTCAACGGCCTCAAGCGGTCCCCGGGGAGTATATCGTTGAGCTTCACCAACCTCTGCAATTGCAGTTCAAAAACACTTTTTCCCTTGGTGAAGTAAAAACCTGGATTTCTCCAAAAGTTTTCGTTCTTAAACGATCTCCCCTTGAAACAGATAACGCCGTTATCACTTCTGTCCTGCAGTCGAGATCTGTAAAAAGAATAGAGCCAAATTACATTTATCAACACTTTGGCGTCAGCGATCCTTTATTTCATTTACAGTGGGCCGTCCAAAACATAGGCCAAGCAGATCCATTGGGACAGGTTGGCTACCCTGGCGTCGACATTCAACTGCCAGACGCGTGGAAAATCACAACAGGAAACTCCCGCATCACCGTTGCTGTCATTGACACCGGATTGGATATTCATCATCCGGATCTGCAGGGAAATATTTGGACGAATCCCTTAGAAGCTGAAGGAAAGCCAGGGGTCGATGATGACTCAAATGGCTTCGTTGATGACATCCACGGCTGGGACTTTGTAAAAAACCAACCCCTTACAGGGGACGAAGAAGGCCATGGAACTCACTGCGCAGGTATTATTGGCGCTGTAGGCAACAACGGCATCGGAGTCGCTGGCGTTAACTGGAATGTAAAGCTCATGGGAGTTCGTTTTCTAGATTCCCGCGGAGGTGGCTCCCTGGATCTCGCTCTTAAAGCCGTTCAATATGCCACACTCATGAAGGTGTATATCATGAGTAACTCTTGGGGAGGCGGTGGTTATTCTGAGATCTTGAAAAACGCCATTCAGGAAGCCAATAACCAAGGAATTCTCTTTGTTGCTGCCGCTGGCAATAATGGAGAAAACACCGATGTGATGCCCAGTTATCCCTCCAGCTATCCCATGGAAAACATCTTAAGCGTCGCTGCGATCTCCAACCAGGGGCGCCTCGCGCATTTTTCCAACTTTGGCGAGGAGACTGTAGACATTGCGGCTCCTGGGCAAAATATTATGAGCACACTCCCTCAGGGACGGTATGAAAGCTTTTCCGGAACCTCCATGGCAACTCCCTATGTTGCCGGCGCGGCGGCTCTAGTTCTGTCACATGAGAATCTCACCGCTAAAGAACTTAAGAACCGACTTCTCAAAACGGTCACTCCGCTGAATCAACTTAGAGGAAAAGTAAACTCCAGTGGATACCTCAACACTCTGGCTGCTCTCAACAATACAACCCAGACGGATGATTTCTATGATCCATCTCGATGGAACAAAATCCAAGAGGGTATCTCAACTCCTCATCCGTACCCAGCAAACACCCAGAAGGAAATTGAATTCCATCAACCTGGGGCTCAATTTATGGCTGTTCGTTTTTCTAAACTAGATATTGAAAAAAACTATGATCGTATTTTCTTTCTTGATTCACAAAAGAGGATTATCGCTTCATGGACAGGAGCGCACAACGAAGAGTACTCTCCCATTATTGCCGGAGATAGATTATATATTCGCTTCAACTCTGATAGCTTCATTCAGAATTATGGATTTGATATTGACCAACTTGTTTTTAAATAAGGTTACACAAAAGGAGTCCTTAAATGATTAAACAAATACTATTATTCGCTTGCGCTTCTCTATTATCAACCATCTCTTTTGCAGAGCCCGTCTTACTAACTTCGGGTACGATGGAATGCTATTTTGAAATTGCATCAAAGAAACAGCCTGGGCGTTATGAAATAATTAAAATCCAACCTTTTTCAGTAATGAACGCCTATCAAGATGCATTTCAAAGTCCTCTTTTAGAAAATAGAATTCTTTTTTCCTACACTCCAGGACATGTCACCCAGTCAGAGATCTCCCATGTTGTCATTAACATGACCTACAACTCTGCCAACAGCGGCGTCGAGCTACCCATTATTACAAAGCAAAAATTTGTCACGGCCATCGGGCGACAGGATAGTGATCTTATCGGCGCATTCCTGAACTGCACGATCCAAAATTAATATTTGAACAGTCTTAGCAAATAGGGCGATTTCGCCCTATTTGAGACAGACCTTTAAAGGGTTCTGGCAAAATTTGACGACACTTAGACACTTCCACCGAACGCTCTTACGCTAATGAACCTTACCGTCGATTCGGGGTTGCATTACTAGAGGGATGATTCTTAAAAACAAACCCCATAATCAAAACACTATCGCGTGCAAGCCAGATCAAGGGACATAGCTGCCGCATTACGGCCGCCAAGAAAACCATGCCCAGCAAAAGATGTCGTAACACGAGTGAAGTTTCGATGGGTAGATAGATGGTCGCTCTCTCTAATATCCACAGTCCCACCAACACCATAAGTCCGCCACCATGAATACCCCCCCCCACACTGTTTTTATAATTTATGCCCTAGTAGTAATGGCCGCCAATCAAATTGTCCCAATTACCGTCGCAATCTTCATCAATGTCTGGCGTGGAAATACTAGATCCCGCACGAGCTGTGCATCGAAAAGACCCTTCCGATATGGCAATCTCAGCGTTGTTTGAATTGTCAACGATACGCAGGCGCGCGCCGTTAACTTTGTTAT
>JABWCO010000059.1 GCA_013360185.1 Bdellovibrio sp. | reverse complement strand
GTATTTTTTAGGAGATTGTACGTGGGCATGGGCCCTAGGCTCGATCGTACTTTTACTCTTTGTCGGGTTCTTTAGCAGCCCTCTGATCGTGTGGACGATCGCACTGGCGGCGATCATGTTCGGATTTGCAGCACCTACCTGGTTGTGGATTGTGTTCGCTGTTGTGGCAGTGATTTTCAATATCGCTCCATTACGTGCAGCTCTGTTTACTTCTGGTGTGTTCGCCATCTTTAAGAAGTTCGAGTTCTTGCCAAAAATTTCTGATACGGAAAAAGCAGCGTTGGATGCGGGTGTCGTTTGGATTGAAAAAGATCTTTTCTCCGGCAAACCCGACTTCGGCATGATGATGAAAGAATCCTATCCGAATCTGACGGCAGAAGAAAAAGCCTTTATGGACGGGCCGGTCAACACTCTTTGTGAAATGATCGACCATTGGAATATCTATAAAACAAAAGAAATTCCAGAAAATATTTGGAACTACATTCGCAAAGAAAAATTCTTGGGCATGATCGTGCCAAAGGAATACGGCGGTTTGGGCTTTTCAGCTCTTTGTCATTCCGAAGTAATCATGAAACTTTCTTCGCGTTCTTTGGCTGTAGCCATTCAAGTGATGGTGCCAAACTCCTTGGGACCTGCGGAGCTTTTAGCTCACTACGGTACTGAGAAACAAAAAAATCTTTGGTTGCCTCGTCTTGCCGATGGTACAGAAATTCCATGCTTCGGTTTGACAGAGCCAAATGCGGGTTCTGATGCTGGTGCAATTACATCTTCAGGTGTTTTATTTAAAGATGCCGATGGAAAAATCAAAATTAAATTGAACTGGAACAAACGTTGGATCACTTTGGCGGCAATTTCGTCTGTGATCGGTTTGGCGTTCCGTTTGCGTGACCCAGAAAATCTTTTGGGTAAAGGTGAAGATCTTGGCATCACTTGTGCTTTGATCCCTTCTAAAACTCCAGGCGTTGTTTTAGGTCGTCGTCATGATCCATTGGGAACTCCGTTCTATAACTGTCCAACTCAAGGTAAAGACGTCATTGTTGATGCCGAAGAAGCTATCGTCGGCGGTATCGCTGGTGCGGGCCGTGGTTGGATGATGTTGATGGAATGTTTGGCTGCAGGTCGCGGTATCTCGTTGCCAGCACAAGCTACCGGAGGTGCTAAACTTGCGACTCGTGTGGTTTCTGCCCACGCAGTTGTACGTCGCCAATTCGGTGTTTCAATCGGTAAGTTTGAAGGTGTTGAAGAGCCTATGGCGCGCCTGGGCGCTTCGACTTACACTTTGGAAGCTATGCGTATCTATTGCTTGGGTGCTTTGGATAAAGGCATTAAGCCAGGTGTTATCACAGCTATGCAAAAGTACTATGCGACTGAAATGGGTCGTAAAGGTATCAACGATGCCATGGATATCATGGGTGGTGCAGGGATCTCTATGGGCCCTCGTAACTTGCTAGCTGAAATTTATATCGCGACACCAATCGGTATCACGGTTGAAGGTGCGAATATCATGACCAGAACTTTGATCGTCTTCGGTCAAGGGGCTCTTCGTTCTCATCCATTTGCTTACGCAGAAGTTCGTGCTTACGAAGCGAACGATTTGAAAGCATTCGATGCTGCATTCTCTGGTCATATTGGCCACATCATCCGCAACACATGCCGTGCGATCTTACTTTCATGCTCTCGTGGATATTTGGCTTCAACTCCAGATTGTCACCCGCAAATGAAGGTTTACTTCCGTCGTTTGTCTTGGACATCTGCAACGTTCGCTCTGCTTTCAGACGTCGCAATGGGTGTCTTGGGTGGATCTTTGAAAATGCGCGAAAAAATCACTGGTCGCTTTGCTGATATCCTAGCAAATATGTATATGGCAACAGCGATCCTTCGTCGTTTCGAAGCGGAAGGCCGCAAAGAAGAAGACTTGGCATTTGCGCATTACTCTTTGAAAAACTGCATGGCGGAAATCCAAAAAGGTTTCGATGGTATCTTTGATAACTTAAAGATCCCCGGCGCTCGTTGGTTCTTTAAAGGTTGGTTGGGTGCTTGGTCACGTATCAACTCTATCGGTTCGCAAGCTTCTGATGGTTGGTCGCATGCCATTGCTTCTGCCATGATGAAAGAGGGCGGCATCCGTGATCGTTTGACTGAAGGTATTTACATGCCTAAAAATCGTGATCAACAGTTGGCTCGTTTAGAGTACGCTTTCACTGTGACTTTGAAAGCTGAAGCGGCTGAAAAGAAAATCAAAAAAGGCATCCGCGAAGGCGTTCTTCCGAAAAAGAAAACCAATTTGTTGTTGGACGATGCTCGTAGCAAAAATATCATCAGCGAAGATGAGTTTAAACTGCTTCAAGAAGCTGACTCTGTTCGCTATGACGCGATCTTGGTAGACGACTTCAATGAAGAACAGTACCACGCGCACAAAGTTCTTTAGGGCGCACGCCGTGCCTTTTCGGGGGCGGCGCAAAGTTGAAAATTGCAAAGGCTCGATCTTCGGATCGGGCCTTTTTTTTATTCCTTGCGAGCGGCGGGGGATTTGGGCTTGGGAGCCGAGGAAGAGCTTGGTGCTTCGGTCGGCACGCCATCCAGGCTCAGTTGTGGCTCGCCGGCGTTGCCGTCGAGTGCGCGCCGTCGTGGCGCCCACAAAGGCCGACGCTTCGACCAAGCCCTTCCTCGGCTCCCAAGCCCAAATCTTGCCTTCGACGGGATAGAAAAAATGCCCGACTGGTGAATTGTTATGGTTTAAATTCTTGGGGTTTGCGAGTGTTGGGTTATGAAAATTAAAGATTTAAGTTCTGATGTTGTTGCGCAGTTGGTGGCCCTTGAGGTTCAGAATATTTTGCCTGTGTTGGCGAGTGTTGGTTTGAACCTGACTGAAAAGGATATGGAGCATCAGTTTGTTGCTTTTAAAGACAGTGAAGTTGTTGTTGCTTATGATGACGATGGGGACGTTGCTGGCTTTGTTATGTATGAGGTTAAGGGCTCTGAGGTCATGATTATTTCTTTTAATCTGCGGCAGTTTAACAATGCCAATATTTTATTTGGGCTTTTAGGTGAGCTTATTTTTGAAATCTCTGAAAGTAACATAATACTTGTGAAAAGTCGGGCGCATCACACGAATAAACGTTCTTTAAATTTTCACCGACGCATGGGTTTTCAAGAGTTTTCTAAGACAGAGCAGTTCGTCGAATTTCAAATTGATCGAGATAAATTGCTGATGGTTTTAAAAAGCCGTCTAGGCGTTTTTGATTATTGAGCGTTATGCCGTATCTTTTCGAACGAAGTACCTATTGGCCCGAGTACGAAAAAATCTTATAAAATGGCATGCAATAAATGAAAGGTTTTTGTGAATTCAATTCCTGCAACTTTTGTCAGAGGCGGCACCAGTAAAGCATTGTTGTTCTTGCGCGAGGATTTGCCTTCAGATCCAAAAAAATGGGATTCTATTTTTGCATCCGCCATGGGTAGTCCCGATACCTACGGAAGACAACTGAACGGCATGGGTGGGGGAGTGTCTTCTCTTTCTAAGGTGGCCGTGATCGGTCGTTCAGAAAACTCTGCGGCGGATATTGATTATACTTTTGCGCAGGTTCTGATTAAAGAAGCGCGCGTCGATTATAAAGGTAATTGTGGCAATATTAGCTCGGCCGTAGGGCCCTGGGCGGTGGCTAAGGGGTTGGTGAAGGTGAAGGGCGCGGAAGCGCGTGTGCGCATCTTAAATACGAATACTGGTAAAATCATTGAGTCTATTTTTCCTGTTAAAGACGGGCAGCCTATTTATGACGGCGATCTTGTGATCCCTGGTGTAAGTGGTTCCGGCGCACCAGTGCGCTTAAACTTCTTAGATCCCGGCGGAGCAACGACGGGAAGGTTGCTGCCGACGGGGCATCTTAAAGAAAAGTTGTCTGTCCCAGGCATCGGCGACATTGAAGTGTCGATGATTGATGCCGCCAATGCCTGTGTCTTTGTTAAAGCGCAAGACGTGGGTTTGCGCGGGACAGAGCTTCCCCAAGAGCTTTCAGCCAACAGCGAAGTTCTAGCAACATTAGATCTGATCCGTTGTAAAGCCTCTGTCGCCATGGGCATAAGCCAATCTTTAGAAGATGCCAAGGCCACGGTCACTGTTCCCTATGTCGCTCTTATTCATCAGGCGATGGACTTTAAAAATCTTGAAAATGAAATCGTGCACGCAGCAGAACAAGACGTGTGCGTGCGCGTGATCTCCGGAGGACAGCCTCATCAGGCTCTGCCTTTGACGGTGTCTTTGTGTACGGCCGTTGCCGCACGAATGAAGGGGAGTTTAGTGGCTGACTTTGTCGCAGATATTTCTGCGTACAAGCCCTTACGCTTAGGTATGCCTTCAGGCGTTTTAACTGTCGATGCTGAAGTACAAAATGTAAATGGGGAGTGGCAGGTCGTAAGCGGTGGATTTTACAGAACCACCCGGCCCTTATTCAGTGGCCAGGTGTTCTTTTAATGCGAAATTAAGAACAAAAAAAGAGCGCTAAAATTAGTTCCCAGCGCCGACTTTGTTAAGTTCGTCGTATCCTGGCATCGTTGAAAGATCCGGAACCACAACGATCGCAATACGGCGGTTTTTTGCTTTGCCTTCTGTTGTGTCGTTTGGTTGCACAGGGTGAGTGTCACCGAAGCTTGCCGCACTTACGCGCACGGCAGGCATTCCACCATCAATCATCGCGCGAGTCACCGTCAACGCACGTGCTGAAGCCAATTCCCAATTCGAAGGGAAAACAGCCGTTGCTATAGGTACATTGTCCGTATGGCCTTCGACTTGGTAAGTCTTGCCTTCAATAGATTTTAACTGAGTTGTAACTTCTTTGATTGCTTCCAGACCCGCAGCTGAAAGTTTCGCAGAACCCGAAGGGAAAAGAACGTCAGAACCTAAGCTCACGACCATTTTCCCGTCGATGATGTTTACTGTGATGGCACCAGCATCGGTTAGTTTTTTAAAGCGTTTGGTCAGGTCTTCAAATTCTTGCAGGCGTTTTCTTTGCTCTGCTTGGCGTTGGCGCATTTCTTCCATGGCCTTTTTCATTTCATCCAATGAAGTTTTTAATTGGCCGCGATCTTTTGCCGTCGCGATCAATTTTTCTTCAAGTTGAGTTTTTTCGCCTGTCAAAGCTTGGTTCTGCTCTTTGCTTTTAGAAATTTCCGCATTCAATGCTTCCACTTCTGATTTGTATTTGGACTTAGATACGCAACCGCTAAGACCTAAAGATAAGGTCAAACCTGCGACCACTGCCGATGTGTAAAGTTTCATTCATACCTCCCTATATAAACATAAAGTTTATTGTGGGAGGTCCCTGGCTTAGAAACAAGCTTTTTACGGAAAAATTAGATGGGACGGCGGCGCGCCTTAGAGGCTAGGATCTTTTTCACCAAACCATCATCGTCTTCGTCGAAGATGTCGCCGATGATTTCTTCAAAAATGTCTTCCATCGTGACCAGTCCCATGTATTTGTTCTGTTCATAAATCACAGCCATGTGGGATTTTTGCTCCTGCATTTTTAGCAAAATTTTAAATACGGGCTCGAAAGACTTAAATTTTAAAATTGGACGGATTGTGCTTTGCCAGTCTGTTTTTTCTCGCAGAGCTAAGAACTCTTTGGTGTTAATGATACCAATGATCTCTTGGTCATCGAGAACCGGCAGGCGCGTGTGGCCTGAGTTTAGAATGATGGTTTCCACGTCGTCGTGCGCATCTTCTTTGCGAATAAAAATAACTTCTTTCCATGGCAACATAATGTCACGTGCGACTTTTTTATCGGCGCTCACCAGATTGACTACGTATTGTTTGGTTTGCTGAGGTAAATCCTCAATCGCAATATCATGTACATCATGGGCGGTATTTTTCTGGTTTCCAAAAGTAAAAAGGCGCACCAGGATGTTGGTCGATTTCTCAAGGATTGTTACAGCCGGTGACAGAACTTTCTCACCGAAATAAAGCCCTTGGGCCGTCCACAGGGCAATGGTTAAGGGATGGCGCAAAGCCAAGGTCTTTGGCAAAAGCTCGCCGACCACAACACTCATGTAAGAGATCGGCAACACGACTAATGCGATGGCCATAAAATCCGCGGTGTGTTGCGAAATTGCGAAGTGGCTCAGCAAGTAAGGACTGAGTTCTTGTTCTGCGCCAGCACCGCCGACGGCCGCAGCAATCGCGCCCATCAGGGTGATGCCGATCTGTATAACTGAAAGAGTCCGCTCGGGATTTTCTTTCAGCCGCAGAAGAGTTCGTGCTTTTTTATTGGTCGGAGCTAAGCGTTTGAGCTGTTGGCGGCTGACGGTGACGAAAGCCATTTCCGACCCTGATAAAAGCATATTGATAAAGAGACACACCAGAACTACTAACAACACAGTCATGGGTGCTCGCTTCTATTCGATTTCGGGTAAGGGTCAGGATCCATGGAAACAACATAACAAATCAGATTCCAAAAAGCATAGGATCCGTTCATTTTTTGCAATAGTGCAGTAAGTCATTGGAGGAATTGAGGACATTTTCTTTGATTTTAAGAACTTCTGTCGGCACAACCTGGTTTCGACAAACCGTATATGAGGTCAATAAGGGGCCTTGTTTCTACCTGGCGCCGTAAATGCCAGTCTATGGGAGTTTTAATGAAACAGTTCGCAGTTATTTTCGCGCTTCTTGTATCGTGTTCATCAGCTTTTGCAGGATGGGCTGAAGACTTTGAAATCCTAAAAAGCGTTCCGCGCAGTTACGAAGATTCTGGCTCTATCTGTGAGGAAGTGGCGCGCATCGAAGTGGCGCGCGAGTTTCCAGCGCCGCAGTACGATGTTTTGGTGGGGATTGCTTACAGTGATGGCTCCCGTGTGGTCGGCGAACTCGATCTAGTAATCGTAGACAACAATCTTCAAAAAGTTATCCAAGTCGGCGAAGTCAAATGTTGGAAAGACGTGCGCGGCGGTTTGACCAAAGCCCAAGAACAAAGAAGCCGTTACCTTAAATTTAAAAATGCAAATAAAGTTGTTAACTATGTTTCAACATCGACAAAAGAAACGTATTCTCCCGAATTTTTTGCGCACGTGAAGGAATTCTTCTCTATGGCGCAAAAAGGTTCGACGAATCAAGGTTTCGATCGTGAACTGACGTACACTCTAAAAGAAATGCATGACCGTCGCTATGAGATGATTCGTTGTCAAAACCTAGGACAGTGCGCTCGTCCTTAGTGTCGCAAAGGTAAAGGACTTGGGGCCTTCCGCATTTCTGCGTGAAAGCCCCGGCAATCGCGTTCCTAAGATGACTTAGATAGAACGCAAAATAAAATTAAATGATCTAAGCATTGAACTAAAAGCCTGCCGTTTGTTTATGAAGCCAGTATAGGTGAAGTGTTTCACCAACGGTAAATCCAGCTCCTCTTCGCTGTGTCCGGTGTAAATAACCACCGGAATGGGGCGACGAATTTTGTGAATTTTTCTTTCTGACAGCAAGCGATCCATTAGCATCAAAGTGTCGCGTCCACCCATTTGTGGCATTTGCCAATCTAAAACGATCAAATCAAAAGGTTTGTTCACCAAAAGAGGAATCGCATCTTGACCATCAAAGGCCATTGTTACATCGCATTTGTAGTGATCCAAGATGTGCGACATCAGTTTCACGGAATCTAAACTGTCATCGATGACTAAAACGCGCGCAGAGTGCTGTTTCTCAAGATTAGTCATGTTAGTTTCTGTCACCATAAAAACTCCCTTTTTGAATACTCATCTATTTCAACTGATGTAGATGTGAGAATCCTTAAAAAGAGCGATGATGAAGAGATTTTAATAGAAAGTCTGTGCCTACGCAAAAAAGGGCTCGGGTTTTACGCGAGCTCTTTGCGGGTTTGTTCGGTGACAATGGTTTCGCGTACGATAACCACTTTGATTTGGCCGGGATAGTTGCATTCTTCTTCAATGCGACCCGCGATTTTTTTCGATAGCTCTAAAGCCTGCGTGTCGTCGACCTTTTTGCCGTTAACTAGAACGCGACATTCGCGTCCGCCGCTTAAAACAAAGCAATCTGTGACGCCAGGAAAGCTGCGCGCAATATCTTGCAACTCAGACACTTTTTGATTGTAAGACTCAATAGTTGAACGACGTGCGCCTGGTCTTGCGCCGGAAATCGCGTCGGCGGCGATAACTAAGAAAGCGTGATCGCTTGCGGGCTGTTCATCAAAGTGATGCGCCTTGACGGCGTGGACGACGTCAGCGGCCTCGCCACGAGCTGCGATAAAGTCGGCACCAATCACGGCATGTCCGCCTTCCATGACGTGGTCCATGGACTTGCCAATGTCATGCAACATTCCAACTCGGCGAGCTTTTTTGATATCCACTTTTAGCTCTGCGGCCATTAAGCCTGCAAGCCAGCCAACTTCGCCACAATGGAAATATTGATTTTGCGTGAAGGAATAGCGATAGCGCAACGAACCCATCATCTGGCGTATCTCTGCGTTTAAACCTTCCAGTTTCAACTCTTTGGCTAAAGCATCACCGTCGTGTTTGATATTTTTAAAAAGTTCCTTCTTTTGATTTTCAGCAATTTTGCGAATGAAATCAGGATTGATGTTTTTCTTTTCTTTAAAAATTCTTTCTAACGTGCGACGAGTCAGTTCACGACGAACAGGGTCGAAGCCAGCAACGCCAACCATGTCCATGCCATCTTCGACGATGATGTCACAACCACAAGCGTCTTGCAGGGCCTTGATGTTGTTGCCATTCGGGTCGCAGAAAAGTTTGCGGATATGATTGTCGGGGAAGTTCACCGCGCCAATGCCACGTTCAGCACAATAGGGACGAGCAAAACGATCAATGACCAAAGCTAAGATTTTTTTTGCTCGCAATTCTGCGTGCTCTTTATATTCTTCTTCGGTTTCCTGCAAATAGCGCGCAGCTCTGCGGCGAGCATCTTCTTCCATCTGGGTCTTAAGTTGATTTTTAAAATCATCGGAAGAAGTGCCTAAACGTTCGGTTAGTTTTTTTACCAGCTCTTGGTTATTGCTTTTTTGTGCTTCTTTAATTTTGTTTAATTCGGCCTCTTGGCCGCGCAGAGCTTGCTCTTGATTTTTTATGTCCAGATCACGTTCTTGCAGTTTCTTTTTTTCTTCATGCACGATTGAATCCGCTTTGGATTTCTTTTCGTTCGCCAGATCTTGCAGCTCCTCAATGCGGCCTTCCACTTTGAGCATTTCGGTTTCAACTTTGGTCCACATTTCCATTTCGATTTCTTGGACGCGTTCTTTTTCTTCTAGGCTGCGCAGTTCTGCGGCCTCTTTGGCTTCATCAACAATTTCTTGCGCTTCTTCACGCGCATGACGCAAGGTGCGTGCATTCAGAAACTTATGCAGGGCTAAGCCCGCGCCGCATCCGGCGATCAGTCCCACTAGGGCTATAGCAATCATTGCAATCATAAATTCTCCTCAGATATCCTCAATAGACACCCCTCAGTGTACTCTTGCTACGGAGGCAACGCAAATGATCCCGACTGTGAGCTTCGCTTTACTTCTGGCGTTATGAACCGTAACATAGGGCTCAATTGCACAAAGTGAGGTTAACTATGGGGCAAATACAGTGTCAGACCAAATGGGTAGGCGGCTTGGGTTTTGAAGCCCAGGTGAACGATCATAAATTCTTTATGGACGCAAAGCCTGAGGTCGGCGGTAAGAATCTTGGACCTACTCCGAAGGAATTTCTTTTGGCGAGCATTTGCGGCTGCTCAGGCATGGATGTCGCGTCTATTTTAGGAAAAATGCGTCTGAATATAGTTTCTTGCCAAGTGAATGCGCAGACAGAAACCACCGCCGGATACCCTGCGATTTTTACTACGGTGCATTTGCAGTTTGTGGTTGAAAGTCCCGACGCTAAATCTGAGCAAGTGATTAAGGCAGCTACGTTGTCGATGACAAAGTATTGCGGAGTCAGCGCGATGGTCGTAAAGGCATCACCGATTCGCTACGATGTCGTTTTAAATGGGACAACAGTCTTTAGCGGCGACGCTGATTTTACGGGCACGGCTGAGTGATCTCAATCCAAATTCCTTTTGCAGAAATGGAGTTTACCTACGCCCGTTCGCGCGGGCCCGGTGGACAAAATGTGAATCGCACCAACTCTGCGGCAATTTTACGGTGGAATTTGTGGGCGTCGCAGGCGATTAATTCCGACACAAAAGAACGCTTAGCGATCAAATTGCAAAGTAAGTTGACGGTGGACGGTGATCTGATCATTCGCAGCGAAGTCCATCGGGATCAAGACCAAAACCGCTCGGAATGTATTCGCAAGCTACACGAAACTTTGCAAAAAGCCTTGTTCGTTCCTAAAAAGCGTGTCGCAACGAAGCCCACGCGCAGCTCGCAGCGAAAAAGGGTCGATGAAAAGAAGCGCAATTCTGAAGTTAAATCTTTGCGCCAAAAAATCCGCGATTAAAGGATCGGCTCACCAATGTGGGCGGCATCCATTTCGATAGGTTTTGCGCCTTCGGTTGCATTAATTTTGCGAGAAAGATATATCGCCACAAAAGTGAAAAGAACCGCGACGTAGCCAACGACGTTGTAGTTCACTAAGTGTCCTTTGCCATCCGTCGTGATGATAAGGCCAGCCAGGTAACTTGAAAGGGCTGCGGCCATCTGCTGCACACAACTGACAATACTCATAAAGCTGCCGCGATTTTGTGGGGCGGCCGTTCCGGAAACTAAAGCCGTGGCGGGAATCATGCGGCCGCTCGAGGAAACAAAGAAAAAAGCACAAATGACTAAGATCGCCCAGAGGGGCGTGGTCCCCATGTGGGTGATGATCCAGTATGGTAAGAGAGTAATTAGCGCTCCCCAGAAGAACACTGCGTGTTTGCCGAAACGGTCGGCCAGTCGTCCCACAAAGGGTGAACTAAAAATCGTGCATAAGCCTCCGGCCATATACATCAATGGCAGTTGGGCTTCGCTCATGCCAGCGTTTGCAACCAATGACGGTGACAGAAACGGAATGATCGCAAAGTGTCCAAACATCACGGCCGCAATAAAGAGCAGGGCGCGCCGTTGGTTGGGGTTGCGCAGGATTCGGGTTAAAACACGGTGGGGTGGTTCTTTGGGTTGCATTTCTTGTAAGTGCACGCGCATTGCGGGAACATAAATCCAGATCACAACACACAAAAGTAAAGACACAATTCCTAAAAACAAAAAAGGTGCATGCCACGAAAAGGCATTTGCTAAAAATAAACTGAAAGGAACTCCTAAGATGGAGGCCATAGAAAAAGAAGTCATGACGACACCCATGGCGCTGCCTCGACGCTCGTAAGAGATGGCATCGCTGACGATGGATAAAACTAAAGAACTTAAAACGCCGCCGAAAATTCCTGTAAGTCCTCGAGCGACCAGTAGCGTTTCGTAAGTTGGCGCCAAGGCGCAGGCGATGGTACCTAAAGCAAAGCCGATAAAGAAAAACAGCAAACTCATTTTGCGATCGAATTTGTCCATAAAGAAAGAGGCCATGAAACCACTGATGCCAGCGCTGAAGGTGTACGATGACACGAGTAGTCCGAACTGATGCGGCCCAATGTTAAACATGCGCATCAATTGGGGTCCGAGTGGCATCATAATCATGAAGTCGACAATTGAACTAAACTGAATAGAAGCTAGGATCGCGAGAAGGATTTTTTCTTGTTTCGAAAACACGGCGGGGGTCCTTTTTGTTGACGTGTCTTAAACTAACCGATAATTGATTTCTATGGCAACAATTTGGAAGTTTACGAAGTTTGTTCTTGTTCTGGTTATCATTGCACTTTCGCTATGGGCAGTGCTAGCGAATTATAGTGTTATTTTCTCCAAGACCGTGATTGGCGAAATTACGGGGGTCGAAAGAATTGAGATTCCTGTGGCCTTAATGGCGAACAACGGCAATGACATCACCTCTAAAGTATTTTCCTTCGCTATCGGCATCAAGGATTTGAAAACAGGGGAAATCTTCACGGCCTCCTCGGAAGATCGTCAGTGGGCCGTAGCTGATAAAGGCAAATGTGCCGAAGCGGTGTTTCTTCCATACCCACCTTGGCAGTTCACTAAGAAAGACACTTTCTTTGGTGCGCGGTTGGTGCGTTTGTTTGAGTGTCCTAAGTAGTCCTGGGCGATGTTAGAACTTTTGCTTCTTACAACAGCAGTTGCGGCAGGATTCTTAGGGGCCCTACTGGGGTTAGGCGGAGGCATAATCGTCGTTCCTGTTCTAACTTTGTTTTATCATGTTAATATTCGCTACGCGATAGCCGCCAGTTTGATCTCTGTCGTTGCGACCTCTTCTGGGGCTGCAGCTAGTTACCTGAAAGATTCTTTAACTAATCTGCGCCTTGCCGTGTTTCTTGAAGTGGGTACCGTCAGTGGCGCGGTCTTAGGGTTCGTCTTGGCTAGTTATCTGCAAGCCAAAGCTTTGTTTTTACTTTTTGGTTTATTCTTACTTTTTTCTGGTGCGATGATGTTGCGCAAAAGACTCGAACAGTTGTCGGAAACAAGTCATCCTTGGGCGGAAGCTTTAAAGCTCTCGGGATCTTATCCTGAAAGGGATGGACAGATTATTAACTACAAGGTGCAGAATGTGCCCTTGGGTTTGTTCGCGATGTTTTGTGCCGGTATCTTGTCGGCTCTGTTAGGTATCGGCAGTGGCATTTTTAAGGTCTTGGCAATGGATGGTGCCATGAAAATTCCTATTAAAGCATCTTCGGCCACGTCGAACTTTATGATTGGTGTTACGGCTGCGGCCAGCGCCGGAGCTTATTTACTTCGGGGTGATGTGATCCCACAGATAGCGGCGCCAGTCGCTTTAGGTATAATTGTTGGTTCCTTTCTCGGAGCTAAGGCCATGGTGCGATTGCCAGCGTTGCGCATTCGCCAGGTCTTTGTGGTGGTCATCGTGATTGTGTCTTTGCAGATGATCTATAAGGGGCTGTCATGAGTCCACAGGTGAACAAAAAATATTCTCTACATGATCTTGAACTTCTAATTAGTTACTTCCTGCGCTGGGGAGTCTCCTTTGCGGGTTTTACGATTCTGTTGGGATGGGTATGGATGTTGAGACAAGAGAACCCACGCTTAACCACCTTCACGGACTATCATCCTCAGCCTTTGCTAGAGAGCTTACACTGGGCCGTGCTGACTAACGATCGGCCCATGTTGATATGTCTGCTAGGGTTGGGAATATTAGTCACTCTGCCAGTTTTGCGCGTGTTAATGACTGCCGTTTTGTTTTTTAAGCAAAAAGAACTCCGCCTCGGTACGATGGCCCTGGTGGTTTTTGCCATCCTGGTTGCGAGCTTCCTGCTGGGGATTGAAATTTAACCTAGCTTAAGATCCGGTGTAAGAATACAAGCTGCCATGCCGGCATCTTCGTTAGATACTTCCTGTGCATATTAACTGTTCTAATATGCATTTCACATATTACAGTCTCGTGCCGTACAAGCTTCTTCATGGGAGATTTTATGAAGACGTTATTATTTGCTTTGTTTTTCGTCGCAGCTTCTTTTGCGCACGGCAAAGTGGAGGTTTTGTTTCATCCTCACGATCCGACTTTGCAACAAATCTCGCAGTGGATTTTGGCGTCGCAAAGCACTGTGGATATCGCTATGTACAATATGGAAACTAACGATTCTTCACCCGTCATCCAAGCCTTGCGGTCGTCCGATGTGCAGACTAAATTGCAAAAGGGTCAGCTGCAGATCCGCTTGATTTTTGAAGGTTACGGGACGCCTGAAGAAAATAGCAAAAAAATGGCGGCATTGGAAATCTTGGGTGTGGATGTTCGTTTTCTTGGAAAAGCCATAAAGGTCCATCATAAGTTTGCCGTGATCGACGCAGAACTTGGGCATCATCGTGTCGTGACTGGCAGTGCCAATTGGTCTCTGACTTCATACCGTAATTATAACGAAAATATTCTTTTCTTCACCCAGGAATTAGAGGCGACATCGCGCTATCAAACAGAATTCAATCGCCTGTGGAAGCACGCCCAAAAGTTCGGCGCCGACACGGCGACTCGTGCGGTCGCAGCGCCGGCCTTTCGTGACAATTCGAATCTCGAAGTGTTTTTTAATTCGCCGCGTACCTTGAAGCAAGATCAGCACGAAGCCAGTCGTCTGACTGATCAGGTTGTGCGTTTGATCACGGAAGCTAAAAAGGAAATCTTTGTGGCCTCCGCCCGGGTTCGCTTGAAGCCGATTTTAGAGGCTTTGCTGCAAGCAGGGGAGCGCGGTGTGAAGGTTAAAATTTTGCTCAGTCAAGATGACTTTATGGACATCGGCCGCCGTGCCCAGTGGTTGTTGACGAACAAGAATATCGAAGTGCGGGTGAAGTTCTATAACTTGCATGTTGCAAATTATATGACTTATCAGATGCACAATAAATTTATGATCGCCGATCAAGAACGGATGGTATCTGGCTCTTTCAATTGGTCGGAAAGTTCTGAAAACAAGCACATTGAAAATTTGATCGAGCTAAGTGGTCCCTTAGGGCAAGAAGTGATTCCTGCCTATGTGGAAGAATTTGTACATTTGTGGGATTTGGGGCGCGCGGACTATGCAAATACTTTAGAAAAAGTTACGCAAGACCCGACCAGCTCCTGTGCCGTGGCACCCATGAGTTTGAATGTTTCTGAGGTCCGTAAACTTCTAAAGGTGGGAAAAAGTTGTCAGTAAGAAATATACTCAGAACAACTTGTTCGCCAGATAAAGCGGCAACAAAATGTATAAAGTGACGTCGCGAACAAGATAATAAATGAAAAACACCGCAAAGAACTTCCATCCGTAACGACGAATCACGGCCTTCAGTCCTCCTTCTCGGAAAACTTGCTTGGCTTCGCGAATGACTTTCGGTGTCCAGCGATCCAGGAATTTTGGTTTGCGCGTTGTTTCGTCCATGAACGGAATTGCCCCTTAAAATAAGCTCTCTTCTTTTATAAAGGCTGATTCGGAAGGGTCAAGGAAAAGGGCTGGGCTCCTCAGATTCCCAGGGAAAAACATAGGATCTAGCCTTGGACTGAGGAGATTTCTGCTCATTTATGTCTATGGTGCCCGTTGTCAAAACGAGGCTTCGTCGAATAAAAGTACTGGTCCATCTCTAGGAGGAGGCCCTAGAATTTGAGTATGAACATGCAAAATCTAAAATTCACGGCGTTTATTCACATGTACGGTCTGCTTAAGATCCCTTTGGTGTTGTTTATCAGCCCCCGGGTTGTTGAAGCCAGCGACAAAAAATTTGAACTGAAAGTGCCACTTTCTTATCGTACCAAAAATCACCTCGGATCGATGTATTTTGGTGCGATGGGCATCGGTGCAGAGCTTTCCGTTGCGGCAGCGGCGGTGAAGGCGATCGCTGAAAGTAAGCAGAAAATTGATTTCGTCTTTAAAGATTTTTCCGCACAATATTTAAAGCGTGGCGATGGTCATGTGCATTTTATCTGCGACGAAGTCGAAGCGGTGCAAGGATTGATTGAAGAAGCTAAAACCAATCCAAATCGTTTGGAACGAAAATTCAAAGGTTATGCGGTTGTGCCAGCAAAAAGCACCAGCGAGCCCGTTATGACTTTCGAGCTCACTTTGTCAGTTAAAAATCGCTCTCTTAAGAGTTAACACCGAGCTGTGCAAGGCTTTTTACGCTCTCATCATATTCTGTGATGAGCTTAGTGTAAATCTCTTGCACGGTAAGAATTTCTTCTACCAAGCCCACGGATTGTCCTGCAGTCCAAACAGTTTTCCAAGTCGGTTTGACAGCGGCTTCTTCTAAAGATTTCATGCCCATCAAGTGAATCAGTGGAACCATATATTTTTTTGTCAGCTTGTGTTCTTTTAGAATTTTAAAGGCCCAGGGTAAATCTGTCCCCATCTTTTGCACATAGGGAGTATTAATGACCGCCGCCGGTGTGCCGGATACTCGGGTTGTCATTACAATATCTTCAGGGGTCGAATTCACGATCGCATCTTTGTAAGCTTGATCGACTTGTGCTTCACGACTTGCGATAAAGCGCGTGCCGATGCTAACTCCGCTAGCACCCAAGGCTAGACATGCCGAGATCATAGAGCCATGCGCGATGCCGCCAGCGGCTATGATCGGAATTTGCAGGCGAGTTTTTAACCACGGAATTAAGACTAAGGGGGAGATTGGTCCCGCGTGACCTCCGGCTCCTGTGCCCACGGCGATCACTCCATCAGCGCCCATGTCCTGCACCTTTAATGCATGTTCTAGGTTGGTCACGTCACAAAAAACTTTGGCGCCATTTTTGTGTGCTTCCGCGATCACATTTTTTGGGCTGCCTAAAGAAGTGATAAACATGTCGACACCATTGTCTAACGCTATTTTTAAGTCGTCATTCTGGCGGGTATTACTTTTGTTAACGATGATGTTAACGCCGATCGGTTTCTTTGTGCGGCTGCGCATTTCCTTTAGGGCTTCGGCGTATTTTTCAATCGGTCGATAATTTAAAGCGGGAAATGTGCCGATGCCTCCGCATTCGCTGGCCCCCACAACAATGTCGGTATTGCTCACTAAGAACATAGGCGCGGCGATGATCGGATAATCAATTTTCATCAGTTCTGTAAAGGGGGTATTAATCTTTTTGAGCATACTTAAAAACCTCAATTTTTTGCGAATGATAAATTCCACGGTGACCAGAAAAAAGATAACTCATTATGCACGCGATGGCTGTGTAAATTCCAGGGCCTGTACCAAAAATTTCTAAGGCCATTATTATACACGCCAAAGGTGTGTTGGCGGCTCCGGCAAAGACCGCCACAAAACCCATTCCCGCAAGTAAGCTCGTGGGTAAGGGGAGCAGCCAGGCCAAGGCGTTTCCCAGAGTGGCGCCAATAAAAAATAACGGAGTGACTTCACCCCCCTTAAAGCCAGCGCTCAAGGTTACTAAGGTAAAAACCATTTTTAAGAAAAAGTCATAGGCGGGAACGGGGCCGAGAAAGCTTTCCTGAATAACCGGGATGCCCAAGCCCAGATAACGATCCGTTTGTAATAGCAGGGTAAGTCCAAGAATTGCGACGCCGCCACTGAAGGCTCTTAACAGCGGCGACTTAAAAAGTTGTTTCAAGGTCTGGGTCAAACGATGAATGCCGATGGAAAAACTTGCGGCACAAGCGCCAAAGGCAATACCCGCCAAGGCTGCAAGCATGATATTCCATGCGGTCAATTCGGGAACCACGGAAATATTGTAAGATGTATGGTGAGCGGCCCAGGCAAGGCACACGCGATCTGCCACGATGGCGGCAGTAAAGCATGGGAGTAAGGCTCTATAGCGTAAGCGCCCCACCGCAAGGACTTCTAAGCCAAACAGGGTGCCCGCTAAAGGGGTGCCGAACACGGAGGCAAAGCCTGCGGAAATTCCCGCCATCAAAAGGATCTTGCGTTTTTCAGGACTTAAGCGAAACAGCAAAGTCAGTTGATCGGCTAAGCTGCCACCCATTTGTACGGCCGTGCCTTCGCGCCCGGCGGAACCTCCAAAAAGATGGGTGATTAAAGTTCCCAGTAAGACCAGGGGGGTCATGCGCAAAGGGATTACTTTTTGTGGGTTGTGTACTTCTTCAAGTAAAAGATTATTTCCGCGTTCAACACTTTTGCCATAGCGGTTGTACAGCCACGCGACGAAGAGACCCGCGCTGGGCAACAAATAAAGCAACCAAGGGTTTTGAAGGCGCGTGGCGGTGGTCAAGTCAAGGGCGTGAAGAAAAAAGGCCGAGGCGCTGCCTGCCATTATGCCCACAATAATAGCTAGGGGAGTCCACAGAAGGACATCGGAAAAAAAATAACCAGGGTATCGATTGTTTTTAAAAAAGACTAAAAGGCGCAAAAAGAAAATCCCTCCTGATCTTTAGGATACGAGGAGGGACTTTAGAGGCAAGGTATTTTTACGGATTCAAATAGCGTCTGATAAGAAGAAAGACTTCTTTTTTGATCGCCTGTTCGCGTTCTGGTCCCTGTGGGCCAAGAAGTGCTAGCTGAAGTATATTGTTAAAACAGCTGACGATAAACAGCGCCATCATTTCTCGATCACGACCAGGGATTGGTGGCATGTGGGCTAAAACCGCCTTTTGGTAGTGTTCAAAGAACACGCGGCGAGTATCCCAATAATCCAACATTCCTTGTACACCTTGCAACGCGGTTCTTAGAGCGCGGTTGTCATGAAAGCGTGTAAAGCCGATGTCGATGAAAGCGTGAACCCTCGAGTCTAAGTCGGTGGCTTGGAGCTTTGCCAAGTTTTCTTCGATATAGACCAGGTCTTTTTGTAACAAGTCATCAATCACTGCAGCGACGATCGCCTCTTTGTTGGCGAAAAACTGATAAAGAGAGCCAATGCTCACTCCGGCCATTTCTGCGATCTTATCCGTCGTGATGGCATTGTAAGGCTCTTGAACTAGAAGGCGAGAACAAGATTCCACAATGCTTGCCACTGTTTCCTTAGAACGTTTCTGAACCGGTATTTTAAGCATGTAACGCTTTTCCGGATTTGTGTGACCAATAGATGCGGCACCCATAAGTCCTCCTTTCGAGGCTTGTAACTTTGCTCGTATTCATATTCGGCCTACGGGTCGCAATATTCAATACTACTATACAAAGTATTATAACATGGTACTCCGGTTCTTGTTGGGAGTACGACTTAACAGAACCTTTACAATATTACAGAGTTTTAATCATTTTTCCAGAATATTACAGCAAAACAATGAACATTGCTGGTCTGCAATCAAAAACCTGCGAAATAGTGCAATAATCACGAATATTTACCGTAACTAGGCCAAACATTACAAATTTATCTCGTAATATTCTTCACACATTTTCGACCAGCGAAAGCAAAATTGTGGTGTTTTTTGGCAGGAAAGTACATTTCCTGTGTCATATCTTGGTTTTTGAACTGCGCGTATGACGCAGGACATATGCCTGATTTTAGTGTCATTCCTCACATTTTATAAACCGCCCGAGCGGGGTGGAAAAATAAGTACAAATCATGATCCAGATCATCGACGTTACCTCTGTTCAGTCGCAATATAGCTGTAATTGGAGGCCGCTGTGTCTGGGATTGATGAAGGTAAACAGTTTATAGCTTTGGGTGATAAGTTAGGTCTGTGCGTAAAAAGCTTGGATAAAGTAGTTCTTTTTCAGAATGAAAACTCGATCAAAACCTGCGGTTCTTTGCAGGGACAAGTTTGCACGAAGGCTTGTATGGAACTCTATCACCAGATTGAAGAGTGTTCTGCGGTGTCCGAGGGCATGAAGCTGTTTAAGGCAACAGAAATCGACGGCAACAAGGTGGATGCTCTGATTGTGAATGATGGACGTCAGATTACGACTTTGCTGTATCCTCTCGGTGAAGACCAAGACAAGTTCAAGAAGCAAGAGCTGTTCTTTAAAGAACGTGGTCTCACAAAAAGCGAGCTGCGTATCATGCAGATGGTGATGCAGGGAATGACCAATGCGGCTATTGCCGAAAAGCTCTTCATCTCGAAGGCAACCTTGAAGACTCACCTTAACAACATTTATAAAAAGTTACCGGCGTCGATGCGTCCGTCACAAGTTCGCGGCTAAGTACCCTAAGGTGCGGCCTCGATAAAAGTGTCTTCGCTCTTATCATAAAAGTGTCTTGTTATCACATACACGGGACACGTCGCTTTGCGAACGACATTCCGTGTGTAGCTGCCTAGGATTGCCGCGCTCAAGGGGCCGCTTTGGGCCTCCATAACGATCATATCGCCATCATGGGTGGCAACAGCGTCGATAATAAGATCATCAATAGGCTTAAAACTTCTATCAATATAATAATGAGCCGTGACGCCGTCATGTTGTGCCCAGTTCAGCCACAGTTGCGCCTTCATGGATTGACGTTCAATTTGGTGTTCGATGACTTGATCTAAAGTCAGCATCTGTCCTTGGTAAGTATAAACCCGTGGCCGCGTATCAATATCAAAAAGGCCTTCCAGGGGCCGCGTCAGTGCATGCAAAAGTAAGACTTCCGCGTGTAAGCTCTTGGCCAGTCGTAAAACGTGCTTAAAATTGTCCTTCGAGTGTTCGCCAAATTCCGTGGGATAGATAATTTTTTTTGGCGAGCCGGTATTAGTGGTATGGTGACCTACGACACAGACGGGAATCTCGGATTGCAACAGTAAGCTTTCCGCAAAGCTTCCCAGTAAAAATCTTTGAAAACCTTGGCGTCCATGGCTGCCGACGACGATCAGGTCCGTGCGGGAGTAGGCCGCATAGTCTGACAG
>JABWCO010000203.1 GCA_013360185.1 Bdellovibrio sp. | reverse complement strand
TGTTCGAATATTTTTTTGAAATTGTGTTAATGAATTACTTCATTAACTAAGAGCCCAAAAAATCTATCTATCTAGCTATTCAGTTTTCAAAGAGCGAAATCTTACTCGTCGTTAATGTTTCTTAGCGGCGAGGTAGTGTTTTTATCGAAGACCGAAGTCTTTGTCAACACCCTAAAATCAGATTTTTAAAATAATTTAAAAGTCGATTTTATCTCGCAAACGAAAGACTTCGATAAAAAACCCGCTTTGAATACAAATCAAAGGCAGAACCTTTTAAATCGGCCTTTAAGACCGTCTGTCGATTGGAGAAACAGAGTTATAGGCTTTTTAAAGATTCATTGCAAGCATTTTAAATAGATTTATCTGCGCACAGAGCGAGCAAAAAATGCTCAATTTGCCCAGTCTGCAGGCAAAACATGGAAAAACGACAAAAAAGGCTGCTTTTGAAAGAGATCACGCAAAGACTTCATCCCCCCTCGAACTTCAAAAACAGCCGAAAAGCACCCAATCAATGGAAAACAGTCGGCTCTTCGCGACGCTCTTCATGTTCATAGTGCGCTTGAAGATGCTCTTGCTCGGGCGACATATTCACTCCAACTTTATGAAAGCCCACCATAATCCATCCATAAGTGGCCGCCGCAAGAAGCACCAGACATCCTGCGCCCGTTAAGACGAGAGGCATTCCGAGAGAAAGCAATGGCGCCTCCCAAGACCCAGCAATAAGAATCAGATTCACAGCGAAGAACGAGAGCACAACAAGATTAAGAACCATATGGATTAAACCGTCTTTTTTGGCCTCTGTGCGCTTCGGAATACCAAAACCCCAGTCGATAAAGCCGGGAATCGCCGCGAACAATGCCATAACGACGGCGCCCACGTTAGAAAAGAAACCCAGCCTATACCAAAAAATTTCCGCGCTTGCGAAATTGTAGACGGCAAAACCTACGAACGTCAGCACATAAAGTACTATCGGAAACGCCACGAGCATCGCATGTACGGGGTGCCCGGCGATTGAAGTTTTGCTATACATAAAACCCCCTTTTTGAATTGCTTCTAAGATAACTCCACCCGACTAAATCCTCTATGAAAGAGGCTTTAGTTGTTAAAGCACAGTACGAAACCCTGTCGCTTGCCGGAATAGAAGCTCGACCGCCTGTTGTCGTCTTTATAATCATCTAGTTAGAACTTGAAAAACTCAAAGGCTCGCCTATATATGATCCATGGAAAATTCGTGCTGTGCTTGTTTCGGAAAAAAGGCCAATCTTGAATGCGGTATCTGCAAAGGCAGTGTCTGTAAAAAGTGTGCGCAATTCTTAGAGGAAGATGCGTTCTCGTTTATGACGACGCGGCCTCATGAATTGCGCTTCTCTGTATATTGCCCCCAATGCTACGATGCGACCGTCGGACCTGCTCTTTTAGAATACAAAGAGACCATGCAGCGTGCACAAGAGATTTTGATTTTTAATAAAGACCAAGGCAAAGAGACTCGCCTGTTAAGCCGCAAAGAACCACCCGTACAAGTTTTAGAGTGCGACGATCGTGAGGAAACTTTATTGCGTTTGGCCTTCGTCGCTGCCCAAGGGAATTTCAATGGTCTTATTGATGTGGATTTAGTTTCTAAGAAGGTACGTCAGGGGACCTATCAGACACAAAAATGGAGTGGCACCGCTGTGCCTACCTTTATCGATCCCAAAAGACTGAATAAGTAGTTTATGGAAGTTGTGGGGAAGCTTGCGCGCAAACGAAAGACTAAGGACCCCTGCCCGTGTTGCTTTTTAAATAAAGCTCGCTGTATCTGTGCAAAAATCCCAACGTTAGATTTAAAAACTCGCCTTTGCTTAGTCGTGCACGCGAAAGAACTAAAACGCACAACCAATACCGGTCGCCTTGCGATAAAAGCCCTTATCAACAGCGAGATGCGCATTCGAGGCGACGGCACTGAGGCCTTGGACCTAAGTGACTTATTGAATTCGCGTTATCAAACCCTTTTATTTTATCCGTCTGCAGATGCGGTGGATCTCACAACGGAGTTTCTCGCTAAAGATCCTCGCCCGGTTCAATTGATTGTGCCAGATGGCAACTGGCGCCAGGCCAGCAAGGTGCACTATCGTCACCATGAACTTAAGGACGTCCCCCGGGTCATGATCAAAGCCCCCAATTTAGCAACGCAGCACCTGCGCGCTGAAAACACACCCGAGGGCATGGCCACCCTGGAAGCGATCGCTCAGGCTTTAGGTATTATTGAGGGAGCCCCAGTTAAAGAAGCTTTGATGGGGCTTTATTTGGCAAAACTTGAAGGAACCCTTCAAGGACGAGGAACTCTTAAGGATTAACTACTAGTTGCGAATTTTCTGGGAAAACACACAGATATCTTTTAGCTTTAGTATATGAGCTTAAAAATAGCGTATTATATGTTTGCCACTTTGCTCGCAACTTTCGCGTTTGCGGAAACGCCCTGCAAAGATCAACCTGAAGACCTCTATTTCTATCAAGATCAAATTTTAGCACTTTCCAAGAAGGTCTCCACCGCGACCGAACTTAAACAGCAAATGGCTCGCCCCTTAGGCTGTTTGCTTGAAGCCTATAAAACAAACGATGACTTTTTAACCCAGTACGTGGCGGGCTCTTGCCTGCAGCGCCTGATGGGGGGCCCGGAAATCGTTGGCTTTAAAAAGACGCGGAAGCATGAAATTATTTATGAGTCTTTGTTTAACCTACAACTGTCCTCTGGTGATATCTTAACAAAATCGGAGGTCGCCGCCTTGGCCTCTGGCAAATGGATGGAGTACATCAAATTTTGCAGAGGCACCGTGACCGAGGAGTTGTGCAAAGAGCTACTACCCACCAATGAGCGCATCAAACAACAAAACGAGCTGCTGGGAGCTACTTCGATGTTGGTTTTAAAGAGTGCTTATCTGCACTTCTCCGGAGACGCGAAAAACCAGGTCCTGGCGCAAATCAAACGTCTTTATCAGGAAACCTCCCGCTCTTCTGTTATAAAAAGACGTGTGATTGAAGAGATCTACAAAGATCTTCAAAATCCTCCGATCGAGTTGCGTGGTTCATAAGTGAGTATTTTTTTCTGAGGTTTATTCTTAACAAGAAAAAATATCTAAAAAATTGTATAGAGACTCGCGAGCTCAACATTCCAGTTCAAGGAGTCCTGATGAAGTTTTTAAGCGCTATCACATCTATTTTTTTAATCGTTTTGACCCAAGTTACTTCTGCGGCGACCAATTCTAGCTTGTATATTCAAAATGGGGAAAGCCTGATCGACGTGCAGACGTTGATCGACAACGAAGAAACTGTCTTTGAAGACAACTCCTTTTGTTATCGAGGTCGCCCCGAAAGTGTCGTTAAAAAAATGAAGGCATGGTACAAAACGGATTATTTTTTCTCCGGCACTGGTGGTGGCTTTGAAATGGTCAAACTGACGATACTTCGTGGTATTGTTACTTACGACATCGTCCTGACTTTGGAAGACGAAGTCGTCCCGGGCGAATATAGAAGCATCCTTATAAAACCTTGCCAATAATATTGAAGAAGATTGAGACTAAAAAAACCGACATCCTTGCCCCCTAATAAGAGTCTCTTGTAATGCCAAATAAAAAAGTGTTAACTTTTAAGTAATGGCAAAAGCAACGAAGACCTCTTTGGCAGGACAAGAAATACGTTTTAAATCAAAGCTGGTAAACTGGGCCGAAGGGATGGACTATTGCGCTATCCCTGTCCCTGCGAGTGTAACTAAAAAACTCGGCACGACTGCGGCAGTTTTAGTTATGGCCAAACTTAACAACGGCGAACCATTTAAAGTAAGTGTGTTCCCCGCGGGTGGTGGAAAACACTATATCCGCATCAGAAAAAAAATTCGAGCAGCCGCAAAACTTGGCGAAGGTGACAAAGTGAATGTTCATCTTTTGGTACTTGATCGTGAAGCTGATGCCGTAATTCCAAAGGATTTAGAAAAAGCTCTTCGCACAGAGGATATCCTGGCCGACTTTAAAGCTATACCTGCGGGGGCCAGAAACTATATCCCGGATCCGCGCATTAAAACTTAGAAAAGCCCACCAATCGCCTGCGGATCCTAGGTTTGAACAGGTTAGCTAAAGTCACCTTTTAGGAGAGCGTCAAA
>JABWCO010000058.1 GCA_013360185.1 Bdellovibrio sp. | reverse complement strand
ATATCTAAAAGGGAGCGATAGATTTTTGTTAGCTCTTCAAGATTAGTTTCGAGTTTTTGAAACGCTCTTTCAACTGTTGCGTCCATCTTCATCATCCTTGATGCCGCCTTGGGCGGTCTAATTTCTATTTACTGCAGCTTTGGCATCCTAGCTAAAACTGCTTCAGTTCCGGGCTTCGTCCTACACTCTGCCGGCGTCCGCCGTGCTTCAGTTCCGCGACATGGGTCGCTTCACACTGCGGGCTTGCGCCCCTTAGAACTCTAAGTGTTCGTCGACCATTTTGTCGGCGATAGCTTTTGCGTCGACTTTGTATTTACCTTCATCGATCAGTTGTCTAAATTTTGCAACTTTTGCTTCATCAACATCCGGAGCAGCCAGAGCAAGTTCTTTGATACGTTTTGCTTCAAGCGCTTTCGGAGACAATTCAACTTTAGAAGATTCACCAAGCGATGATGAAGTCAAAGCATCCAGCTTATTCGCAGCAGCGCCACCGGCTTTATTCTTAATGCCATCAGCTCTGTCAGACTTCGCTGAATCTGTAAGATTCAAATTTTGTCCGACTTTGTTGTGCGTGATCTTCATATCGATCCTCCATCTTGAGAGTGCTAAATCACACTCTGCTATTCATTTCATAGTACCACAATGAGACAGTTACACCAAATCATTCTGAGGCAGTATCTGGACCAGCCTCAACCGTCCAGTACAGTGATTTTGCCTCTGAACTTAAAAACCCAAGAGTGTCGCCAGCTTGCAATTTTTGCCCTTCATGGACAGAGGCTGTGCCCCCTTTAAAAACGACCTGACTGATAAGACCATTGTCGTGTTTTATCTCAAGCATAGTTTGCTTATCCGCCAAAGTGCGCTTCCCCAGCAAAACCCCATCCCAAGGGGCTTTCACTGGTTTTTTAATATTCGCAGCTAATTCGGCTTGTGTGCCATTCGGCACTCCAGCACCGGCGGCGTCAGCGGGCGCATCGATGCGATAAGACAGCGCTTGTTTTTTTCCGGGATGACGAAATTGATGTGCCCGATATTCACTCTTAGCATCCAAAGGAAGAGGTCCCGCAGGTTTAGCCACCGCCGACTTAATCCCCATGGACACGCCAAATTTATCAACAAGCTGTTTGTAGATCATATCAGAAAGTCCGATACCTCCACGCTCGCCCCATTTTTCCACGTACTGTTCATCAAGCTGTTCTTTAAAAATTTTCTCAGCATTATTAGCCTGAACAAATCCACCTTCGTGAACCGTAGAACGCATTCCCTTCAACATCTCACGCAAAAAATGTTTTTCATACATAGTAGAAACATCCCGAAGTTTCTCATCTGCCGACTTCTGCTGAGGCCGCCGCATAAACCGAGACGCAAAAGGCTTAAACTTAGCCTTCTCTTCGTCTGTCATAGGCCGTCTCCCCGAATTCTCTCCATCCACAACTCGCGAAGCGGCGACGGGCGCCGAAGGCAACCCCGAAGCCTGCCCCATCGAAGGCGAAGCCAGCACAGCCTCCTCAGCCCAAGCAAAAGAAGAACCACCCAAGGCCACTCCGAAAAACATCGAAAGCATTTTCAATCTAAGATTTCCAAAAGACAAAAACGAAGACATCAACTTCCCCTTTTTATTTTATGCGAGGAACTTTGTCGCTGGGACTGGGATGGGCTCTGCAGAGAGGCCGAGTGAGTTCCGCAGCGCCAAGATAATTCTGCCATAGTAATCAGAAGAAAAAAATCCGACATCCATCGATGCCAGCAAGATACGAAATGCGCGAGGACTGTCCGAAAGGAGGACTCTCTGCAGAGCCCATCCCAGTTCCAGCGCAACAATGTCCAACGAAAGAAGAGAAAAAAGGGGAGTTAGAGTCGGAGAATCATGTGCATCCTGCACTTGACTCTTAGAGTGTAGCTTCGGCTCGTGTTCACCAATCATTGGTGTCTGCTGACCTGTTGCTTCTGTTTCCTGCGAGAAACTTTTGACTCTTGACCTTCCATGGTTCGCGATCTCTTCCTCACCCTCCCCGCGTCTCCAACACATCCATGTGTCAGAAACTAATAATTTAATTCTATTGCATACTGTGTCATTTCGAAACACAAATTTCATAATACTTCGAGTTCCCCGTGCAAAGCTCCAGCTGACTTGATGGACTGAAGTATAGTGATCAGGTCTTTAGGCGAGATGCCCAGCTTATTCAGCGACTGCACCAGCTCACCCACACTTACTCCGCTATCAAGAACAGCGATCTTTTCATCAGCAGCACCTTTTTTTCCGTCACCTACTTTGACAGAAATAGCACCATGAGAAATCGCCACACGAGAAATTTTAACTTTATCACCAATCACAATCGTGCCGGTTTTTTCATTCACAACCACACGCGCTTTCATGTCCGGATTAATTTCAATCGCTTCAATGGTCGCCAATAACTCCACACCACGATTTTCATAGGCAAATGGAGTAATGATATCAATCGTGCCTGCGTCTTTGGCAGAAGCGTAGTGCCCGCCAAGTTCTTTATTGATCGTCAAGATCGCACGGGCGGCCGTCGTAAAATCAGGATTAATCAAAGTCAGACGATACATTTTTCGTGAAGAAAAATCAGCCGACATATCACGTTCAATGATAGCGCCGTTTGGAATTTTTCCCGAAGTTGTGTGTGAATCTTTGCCATCACCACCAATAGTAATATTTCCTTGTGCGACAGCATAGACTTGTTCATCGGCTGCACGCAAAGGGGCTTGCAACAAGGTTCCGCCTTGCAAAGAGGATGCATCACCGATGGCACTGACCGTGATATCAATTGGATTGCCCGCTTTACCAAAAGCCGGCATCGACGCTGTTAAAATAACTGCCGCCGCATTTTTACTCGCAAACTCCGGAGAATCTAACTTCATACCCAGCTTATCGAACATACGCACGATACTTTTGCTCATGAATTCATTCTTACCGTCGCCTGTACCTTTAAGTCCGACGACGATACCGTAACCGACAAGTTGGTTTTCGCGCACGCCTCGGATGCTGGCAATATCTTTAAGGCGGGCGGCCTGTGCGCCGTCAAAATAGCCCATGATTAACAAAGCAACGATGACGAGAATCTGTAAAAATCTATTCATTGCGGGTGTTCTTTCTGATGCTTACGACATCGTATTGCGGATCCAAGAGCTTGTCTGACGATATGCCTTGGTCATTAAAGTCTTCAGGACGGATAAGACCTGTGACTAAAACTTTGTATTCACGTTTGCCGATCATAAAGGGTTGTTGTCCCTTGATGCGGTAATTCCCGTCGGCCAACTTTTCAATCAAACGCGTCGGAATATTTTGAACTTCTCCCAAACCGCCTTCTTCTTTTTCTTCTGGCTTAGCAGCCGCCGCGACGGCCGGAGCCGCTGGTTTCGCTGCAGCCTCCACAGAAGCTGGGTCTCTGGACGGTTCACCATTTTGCGCCAAGGAATTCTTTAATTCTTGTTGTTGCTGTTGCAATTGTTGTTCTTCAAGTTGCTTCAAGAGCTTCTTAATTACGGAAACTTTTGTTTCCACTTGTTTCATCGCCGGACCATCTAACTTAACATTGAGCAAATCACCTTCTTTGCGCATTTTATTTTGCGCAAAAAGATAAGCACCTTGACCTTCCATCACCCAGGTTGATCCGGCGCTAGCGCCTAAATCAGACTCTTCCTCTAGGCGATTCTGTGTCATGCGTTTATACTGACGATCCGTGGGCACACCCATATTGGGATTGTCTGAATATTTGGGTGTACTTGGTCCGGCTTCAGGTGTTGCCGAGTCGTCGTTTTTTGGGGAATCCAAAGACGCCATTAGTTCCTTCATCGTTGCACAACCCGAGGTCGTCAAAACGATCAAAGACAATGCAGACACGAAAATTACTTTAAGATTTTTATTTGTCATTGCAGTTTCACCACGCCTTTTTCAACGATTAGGCCCGAAAGAATTTTTTGCGTTTCTGTGTTTTTGACCCGAATAAGATCTCCGACAAAGCCGTTATCCTCAGCTTGCAAGCTGACGGTAATTTCAAAGCTGTCATCGCCAAGAAGGCCCTTAACGATTTGTCCCCGCTTGGCTGCCGGTTCACGCTTAAGATCAGAAGACCATAAAGGACTTCCGACAGGAAGAGAACGCGCCGCCAACTGACCAGCGATGTCCGCGACACTTAAGGCACCATCCTTAGCGAAAGTGATATCGGTCATCTCCATGCGCATGTCTTGGTTCTGCAACCTCTCTCCTTGTTGGATCAATCGAGTCGTCACCGGGGTTAATTTCAAAACACGAATTGTGCCTGAGATCCATTTTACGCCCAAGACGCCACTCGAACCGTCCTCTCGCAAAGGAATCATCAGCCCACCTTTAGTGGTCATTTGTGTTAAATCCATCTCCCACGTCTTGCCGTTTGGCACCGGTATTCTTTGCAACGAAATTTTATATTCACAGTCAGGGCAGCGTACTTTGAGAGTATTATATATTTTACGTTCGACTTCCTGTTTAGAAATCGGTTCTGCAGCAAAGGCCACTTGAACTTGCGAAGGAATCATAAATGTGGGGTTCAATTCTTTTAGGCGTACCTCTGATTTCATCGCCTCGCGAACTTTGTTTAGAATTTCTTGCGACTGCAAATGTTGTGATAATAACAACTCCCGAGCATCTTCACGGATGATAATGCTATCCAAGAAAGTTAAAAGCTCATCGCTGCCACCAGTGACGGTCGCAATGTCTCCAAGGCGCAAGAGTGGACGCTGGGAAATCTCCACACTGGCCGGAATACTGACCTCGGGCCTTGCAAAAGCCGAAGAGGTTATTAATAAAATCGCGAAAAAAAATTTCTTCATCAATTATCTCAAGCTATTTATAGTTTGTAGCATTTGATCTGATGCTTGGATTACTTTTGAGTTGGTTTCATAAGCACGTTGCGAAGTAATCATATTGACCATTTCGTCGACGATATTCACATTACTTGATTCCAACTGACCTTGTGACAGATAGCCCGTGCCATTAAGCCCAGGGCGAGTCGCAATAGCCTGCCCGCTTGAAGGAGTCTGTGCAAAAAGATTTTTACCTAAAGCTTTAAGGCCCGCCGGATTTACAAAGTTGACGATGTCAATTTGTCCTATTGTTTGGGGTGCATCATTAAGGCCTTGAATGATACGCACTTCGCCATTGCCAGAAATTTCTAAGCCAGAGACATCTGGAGGAATGGTAATTTCAGGTTGCAAGACATTGCCATTTTTATCCACCATACGACCGTTAGGATCTTTTTTAAAAGCGCCATCACGCGTGTAAGCCGCTTGACCATCCGGAGTCAGGATCTGAAAAAAGCCCGCGCCTTCAATTTGGATATCTAGAGGATTTTTTGTAACTTGCGCATTGCCGCCGGTGAAGTCTTTTTGTACGGCTCCCGCACGAACACCCAAACCCACTTGCACACCATTTGGCGAGACCGCATTCATACCTGACGCGGCACCGGGTTCCTTTTGCGTTTGATACATCAGATCTTCGAACTCGGCGCGAGATCTTTTAAAGCCATTCGTCGAAACGTTGGCAATATTATTGGCGACGACGTCCATATTAGTCTGTTGGGCCGTCATGCCAGTTGCTGCTGTATTCAAACTTTTAAGCATCGAGGAATCCTTCCGTAAGCTTAATTAAAAAACTAGTTCGTTTTACCCACTACGTTGACCACTTTATCTGCCATTTGGTCATAAGCGCTGATCGCTTTTTGCGTGCTTTCAAAGACACGTTGAGTGGAAATCATATCTGTCATTTCTTGCACAATATTGACGTTCGACGTTTCTAAAAATCCTTGTTTTACGCTAGGGCTTGCTACGTTTGTCATATCTGGCACTGAATTTGGTTTAAAGGTGTACAAGGATCCACCGACTTTTTGTAAGGAGTCGGGGTTGTTCACGTTCACCAAAGAAACTCTGCCGATATTTTCAGTTCCTTCAAAGACATCCCCGTTATCACCAAAAGTCACGGCACCTGTTCCCTGCAAGCGAATCACACGTGACGCAGGATCTGCACCCGGCTCACCTGCTCTTAAAACAGGGTGACCTTCTTTGGTTACAAGCTGGCCCGTACCATCCAACGTGAAATTTCCAGCGCGTGTTAATTTGACTCCACCAGGAGTCGCCACTTCAAAAAAGCCCTTGCCATCAATCGCTAGGTCAAAAGTATTTCCCGTGGGTTTAAGGCCCCCTTGGGAATAGTCCGTGAAAGTTCCTTTGCTATCGACAAAGCTTTTGTCGCCACCTTGCATGTTATAAAAACTTTCGATGGCCGCAACATCGCGAGGAATTTGCGTTGTTTCAGGCGGCTTTTCATTCGCCGTCAAATATTCTTGGAAAAGTTGTTGGTCTCTTTTGAACGCAGGGGTGTTCACATTGGCCAGGTTATTGGCAATAGTGTCTAGTTTCGTACTCTGTGCCATCGCTCCACTTAGAGCCGTATAGACGCCCTTCATACTCATGCCTCACCCCTCCCCGAGTTCCATCACTGTGTTGTAAAGCAAGCTACATGCCATGTTTTGACAGGACAGATCTTAGTCTAGGAAAAAGCTTCCAAGCCCGACTTAAGTCGCGAACGAAAAACTTGGCCTCAAGTTTTTTTTGATTTGGCCGTGCATTGACCTTTGTCGATGCAGCCAATGAATTGTCAGATCTTTGTCGACAGTGTCAAAGAATCGGCTTCATAATTACTTTAATGAGAACCTTACTGGCCGTCCTTTTGCCCATTTTTATCTGCGCAAGTCCTGCATCTGCAGAGACTTCCAAGGCCGTCCCAGCTGCGCTACCGATACAAACTTTAAAAGAAAAATTGAAAAGTCTGACCGTACGATCAACACACGTGCAATCTGACAATCTGATTTTTGACTTGCCCGTGACGTACAATAAAAAAGTCAGTAAGTGGATTGCCCACTATCAAAGCCCTCGTGGATCAAAATGGTTTCGCGAATGGCTGCAGCGTTCTTACAAGTACATGCCGTTCATTCAGAAGGAACTTAAGCAAGCGGGCCTGCCCTTGGACCTTGCTTACATGGTCATGATCGAAAGTGGCTTCGCACCCAATGCCATCAGTCATGCCGACGCTGTCGGCCCTTGGCAGTTTATCGAAGCCACGGGAACTCGCTATGGGTTGAATAAAAACTGGTGGCTAGATGAGCGTCGAGATCTTAAAAAAAGTACTCTGGCGGCCATTCGATATTTAAAAGATCTGCACAGTGAGTTTGGCTCATGGTATTTAGTCGCTGCCAGTTACAATATGGGCGAAAACGGCTTACGGAATCGCATCAAAAAATATGGCACCAAAGATTATTGGACCCTCATTAAACTCAATGCCCTTCCCTTAGAAACACAAGAGTACGTGCCAAAAATTCTGGCCGCGATGTTAGTTGCCAAAGCGCCCAATCTGTATGGCTTTCGCGGTTTAGAAAAAATGGACCCGTTGGAATATGAAATTGTCCTGGCGCCGGGTGGAACTGACTTAGGACCGCTGGCCGATCACTTAGGTGTCACAAGAAAATCATTAAAGGATTTGAATGCTGAGCTGTATCTAGGATACATTCCTCGACAGGTAGACAAACACTATATCCGCGTTCCGAAAGGGGCCGGCAGTTTAGTGAGTACTTACGTTCATGAGAACAATAGGAAAGTAGCTCTGGAATGAAACCCCTGATCGTGCAAAAGTATGGCGGCGCCACCTTGGCCGACCCCGAAAAAATCAAGTCAGTCTCTGCACGAGTCGCCCATCAGTCCAAAGAAAATTCCTTGATCGTTGTCGTCAGCGCTATGGGCAAGACCACAAACTCGTTAATCGATTTAGCCAATCAAGTATCTGCACATCCGCAACGCCGCGAAATGGATATGCTTCTGACCGTGGGTGAGCGTATCAGTATGTCCCTGGTAAGTATGGCTCTTAACGACTTGGGCTGCCCGGCAATTAGTTTTACCGGAAGCCAAGCCGGAATCTTTACCGACGACTCTCACGTAAATGCTTTTATTAAAGACGTGAAACCGTTTCGCTTGGAAGAAGCTTTAAAGGACAACAAAGTAGTTATCTTAGCTGGCTTTCAAGGTGTGTCGCCTTTGACTAAAGAAATTACGACACTGGGTCGTGGCGGTTCAGACACTTCGGCTGTGGCAATGGCTGCGGCCTTCAACGCCGAACGCTGCGAAATCTTAAAAGATGTTCCCGCTGTATTCACTGCGGACCCGAACATCGTTAAGTCTGCACGACCACTGCAAGAACTCAATTACGATCAATTGATGGAAATGACTTACTGGGGTGCAAAAGTTCTGCATTATCGCTCTGTAGAGTTAGCAAAACAACGCAACGTCACTTTGTACATTGGCCCGGCATCAAATAAAACTTCCGATGGAACGCTGGTAAAAAAAGGCTTAAATATGTTTGAATCTTGCAAAGCACTTTCTTTAAATTCTCACGAGTTGGTTTTAGGAATTCACTGCGCTGAAAAAAATCCGGCCAAAGCTCTGCGCGATCTACAAAATCTTTTCAACGAAAAACAAATTCCCTTTCCACAACTTTTACACTGTGAAATGACCACCGACAGCACCGAAATTTTCTTAACCGGCCCGCAAGAAGGCGTGCAAGCGATTAAGAAGGAATTGGCTTCGCAAGCGGGTTTCAAGCTGATTCCCACCGACTTTTCCACAGTGACAGTCACTTGCACAGGCGCGACCTCACCAGAGATGGCGCAAAAAGTTTTGGATTTTATGGCTGATAAAAAATTGCACGCACAAAAACTGATGCTCAGTGCAATGAGTGTGACCGTGCTGGTAGAGGCTTCCACTCGCAAACAAGTGATCGAAAGCCTGCACCAATTAATTTAAGCTTAAGGTAAAAGAGTCGGACTCATCACGCGATAGCGATTTCGAATCTTGTGCCAAATATTTGTATTTGGCCCCGTAATGCCATCAATGCCGCCCATGCCTGAAATACCACGTTTCGGATCATATTGACCGCCTGGCAAAAACTGACGCAAGTCCGGACCTCGCGGTGTTCCCGCAGCTCCATTTGCTCTGTAACGGCCGGCACCAGCCCCACCTCCAGAACCACCTGAAGAACCGAAACGATTGCCACCACCACCGTAAAAGCCACCATTCACATTGGCTGTGCGTGGGTCGGCTGAACCATAGCCTCCTCCGCCGCCGCCGCCGGAACCGCCGCCACCGCCACCAACTCCACCACCGCCTTGGCTTCCGTCGACGGCATCACCGCCTCCGGTACCTGGCTGACCATGGGCAATCATTGGAAGATCAGGGATGTCGCCGCCATAGTCCGCATTTGCAGACTGAGCTAAACGACTTGAAGAGTCCGTGCTGGACATACTTGGTCCGTTGTTACCAGAGTTTTGTTTTTGCAAACACTCGGCCGAATTTGGACTTCTTTGACAGATACAAATACGATCTTTCGCCGCCACTTCAGGATTTGAACAATCCGTGGCTGCTACTGTCTTACAGACAATCGCCGTCGGGTTCTTTGCGCAGTATTGTGCAAGGGCATCAGGATTTCCGGAGGTTAAAGCCGCACACTGGGCCGCATTCGCTGATGTCGCGCCATAATTTTGAATCGCTTGCTGAGCTTGTTGAACTTTATTTTCAAAGCCACTGCATTTTTTGACTTCGGCGTCGGCACTGGCCGTCAAAGTGTCATATCTACTATTCGGATCACTCATAACAAGACAGGAAGCATTGTTCTGTATATACTGCTTCACTTTGGAACATGAAGACTTACAACTAGAAATCGCAGAGCTGCAATTTAAACGATAGCCCGCCAAAGCCGCATTGGCCCCTTGAGCTAAAGTGGCCATTTTCGAACAAGCCGCCAAAACACTTGATGACGTCTGCTGACCTAGAGCCAAAGCAATTGCTGCTGCACTATCTTGAAAGCTGCTCATGCCTGAATCTGACTTCTCATCACAAGAGCTCTCGGCCCCGGCATATTCACTTTCACATTCTTGTTTCAATTGATTATATTCTTGCTGACACGCAACGCCTGAACTTTGGGATGAAGCAGAGCTATCGCCCTCTTGATTGTTTTTTGCTTCGTCGTCGTGGTTAAGGGAATCTGGGCAGGAACAAGTATTATCAGAGTTCCTAACAACTTCACCCTGGCACTTTTCCATTACTTTCAAACACTGTGTCGAAAGCCGCTGATCATTTACACTTTGTCCGCTATTTACAGACGCACCGATGATTGCCATACAACGATATTCAGTCTGGCGAGTTTGCAGGTTGGTTCTAGTTTTACACTCAGAGCCTGGACCGCAGGTCTTATCTCCGCAAGGGCCCTCGGCTTTTCCATCAAATGACAGAAAGACGAAGAGTAAAAGGATCACAGCTTTAACAAGTGATATTTGAGTCATTCCCATAAGTTCCCTATCGGCTAAAAGTGCCCGTCTCTAAAGGGGAAATCGGACTTTAGTTTGGTCGCTACTATAAGGAAACTGAGGACAATGAAGTGTCTCAGATTGAGATGACACGTCCCCGTTCAGTGGGAATCTCGATGACTTTTACCAGATTGATTTCCATTATTGAATTTATCTCGAGGAGACCGAAAATGGACAAAAAGCTGACTGACTTTAAAGTAAAAGCAGCCGATGGCAGCGATGTTTCAATGGAAAAATTTAAAGACCAAGTGGTCCTTGTGGTCAATGTCGCAAGTAAATGTGGTTTCACCCCGCAGTACAAGGGCCTTGAAGAAGTCTATAAGGACTTTAAAGACCAAGGTTTCACGATCGTGGGTTTTCCGTGCAATCAATTTGGCGCGCAGGAGCCGGGCTCGAATCAAGAAATTCAACAGTTTTGCGAGTTGAATTATGGCGTGTCTTTTCCTGTAATGGGCAAGGTCAATGTTAACGGCGAAGACACCGCTCCTATCTATGACTGGCTTAAAGAATCTGCTCCAGGTATTTTGGGCACCGAAATGATCAAATGGAATTTCACAAAATTCTTAGTGGGTCGCGATGGCAAGGTGTTAAAGCGCTATGCCCCGCAGGATGAGCCCGCGAAAATTGCTGAAGACATTAAAAAAATTATCAGCTAAAAATTTTGGGGTCCCTTTGTCGGGGACCTTTCCCAAACATAGATTAAATTTTCTTCGCCCATCATGACAGCCAGATGAAACTTCCCGTCTTCCAACCATGCCGGAGACCAGCTTTCATAACCCATCTGCATATCCACGTCCTGCCCACACCAGCTAGCGTTTTCCGGATGCAGCCACACAACTTGCTGGCGTAAAGTTTCTCCAGAAAATTCATAAATGGCCTGACGCTCGCAAAATCCTTGCTCTCCCACTCGGAAATAGCGAAGAGTGTTCACTCCTGAATCTTCAAATTGATAGGAAATCTTCAAGTTCGGATTTAAAGGCGGTAAAGAATTTCCCTGATAAATTAAACTAGTAAAAAGCCACAGGCCCCACAAAGCGCTAGACATTAAAAACCCCTCGCTTCGACGATCATTCTAGCTGTGGCAAGGTCCTCAGCGGACACAAAAACCTCGGGCAAAATATCATTTAAACAATTGCCAAAGTCTTTGAAATCACTGCTTGGAACCAAGCAGTTTAAGGTCAGAATACCAATTTTGATACCTTGTTCCGACCCAAAGCGCGTCGACAAATCCCATAAAGCGCCACTCACAATGCCGGAATCATGATACAGACCACCCGTTTTGCCACTGAGTTTAAAATCATTTACCAAAGAGCGGCGAAATGGTCCTTTTAAATAAGCAGACTCGCCCATATTCGGGCTCCCCAACTGCAAAGCCGTGAAGAAGTCGGCAAAACCCTCATTTAGGGAACCACCCTCCCCTTCAAATGGCAACTTGGCGATCGCATCGACCAAAGCGTGCACACTTTCATGGATAACAATCGAAGGGTCTTGCGGAATGCGCGAATAAGTTTCGTCGTCGCCCGCACCGATTCGAATTTTTCCTTGGTAATAAAAGGCCGAGTTGGTTTTCTCTGGAGCTCCAACATGGACCTCGGCGTGCAACTGAAAAGGAATTTTAAAATTCAATTTTCTTTCGAACCAACTTAAGGACTCTTCAAGGAAAAAGAACACTTGCACTTGATCAAATCGAGCGTCTTGAATCGAAAACTTAAGCGGATCGCGAACATTGCCGATTTTTTCTTCCGCTTGGGAACCCACGAACAAACGACTGTTGGACAAAGTGGGCTGGATATTTAAATCTTTTAAAACGATTTCCTGCAACCCACTGCGCTTGGGTCCCTTCGGAAAAATAACTGCCACCGTGTCATGGAACTGAGATCCCACTCTTTTCACGGACTGCACTTGCAGATGATTGTTCACGCGCACTTCCCAAGAGGCGCCTTTATTGTCGCTGTAAATGACTTTCCATAACGGCTCATAAAAACCGCGGCGATGGGCAATGATAATTTCAATAGATTCCGGTTTGTGACGACGGAAAATAGGAAATGCCGCTTCCAGTTCTTTTCCTATAACGTCTCTTTTATTTTTAAAGGAATTCAGTGGCAGCTTTTGAAGTTTTTCATGATCAAAAGAAACAGCCCCACGAATTTGCAGATCTTCACCGTCGTGATTCTTTACGGTTTTAAGGAATGAATTTTCGATAGGTATATCGGAAAATTCCTGCTCTCTAAATACAACTGTCTGTGGGCCTGATTGCAGTTTACTTTCGCGCGAAAAATTTATCGCTGAAAGATCACTTAGAGAAGAAGAGGAGCCCTTTTTCCATTCAAGAGTTTGCAAGTCTTGTTTGCCTACACAAGAAGTTAGAAAAAGAAAGAAAAGAAGAAGATATTGTTTCATAGAATCCTCTTGCTATAAAAAAGGGGGCATTCGAGCCCCCTTTTAGAACGTTCTTGGTCGCTTCGTTTACTCGACTGTCAAAGTTTTTTCGACATAAGTGCCGTCGCCGTTCTCAAATCTTAAAGTATGAGTTCCGCTAGAGAATTTACCCAAACGTACTTCTTTTTGGAAAGGAACCAAAACCATTAAACACATGCCTTGGCTTACGCTGGCGATAGATTTAATTTGGTGCGAGAACGTTCCCGCGTGATTCACTTCCGCTCTTTTCCATTTGTAGCAACCGTTTTGGAAGATTCCGTTTACAACAACAAACACGTCAGATGCAGAGTCAAAACCACCTGGCACATACACGCCGTTAATACCGATTTGCACTTCTTTTTCTACTGGTGCAGTTTGTTCTGCGAATGCAAAAGATGATAGTCCCAACAATGCTGATAAAACCAAAGATGCAATTTTCATAAAATTCCCTTTCGTAATCCTGCTTTTTGCAGTCAGCTTAGATCTTTCTAAGTTGACATAGGAATAAGCCGGATCTGTTTACAAAAGGATGATTAAGATCATAAATGACTCACCCCTCTAAGGAAATGCACCCAGGGTGGAGGCGTGTTCTAGAAGCCATTATGTCTTAGCACCAAAGGTCAAACAACGCATAGAAATTGAACCCATGTCGTAGCCTTCAAAATCAAAGTTTAACGCGTCTTTTTCTGCATCCACAGCGCCTAAAACGTACAACAAGGGAAGGTAATGATCCAACGTTGGAATGCTCCAATTGCCAGCCGTGGTCTTATGAAAATCTTTAGTTAACGCTTGAAAATCACGAGCCAAAAGTTTTTCTTTCGCCCACTCGTCAAACTCAATAGCCCAGTCAAATCCCTGCTGTGCCTTATGCCAATCCATACGGCGCAGGTTGTGTACGATGTTGCCACTGCCAACAATCAAAACTCCCTGATTGCGCAACGATCTTAAGACTTTGCCCAGCTCAAAATGGAATTCAGGGGGCTCTGACATATCAATACTCAATTGCAAAACAGGGACATCTGCGTCCGGATACATCTTTCTTAAAATCGCCCAGCTGCCATGGTCAAGTCCCCAACCTCCAGAATCCATTTGAATCTTAGGCTTCTGTGACATCTTTGCAATAAGCCCTGCCAATTGTGGCTTTCCCGGAGCAGGATAATTCACATCAAAAAGCTCCTGCGGAAATCCATAGAAGTCATGAATGGTTTTTGGATTATCCATTGCTGTCACCCACGTTCCAGCACTGAGCCAGTGTGCAGAAATACAAAGAATCGCCTGAGGCTTTGCTATGTCCTGGCCGATCTTTGCTAAACGACGCGTGAACTCATTGTCTTCAATCGCATTCATCGGGCTGCCATGTCCAATAAACACTACGAGCATTTTTTCTAAGGGGGCATTTTGCAGAATGGACATAGTTTTTTCTCCCGGCAAAAGTTGCGAAACCCCAGCTGCTGCCAACAAGCTGCCTGCACCTAAAAGCAAAGATCTACGGCTAATTGAAACAAGGGGCTTTTTCATTAGCCCATTGTCGCGCAGAATTGATTGTTTCGATAGTGTACAAAATCGAATTACACTGTTCCATCAAAGCAACAATTAAAGCTCACAAAAAACCTGCAAACACGATGGTCCTGTATCAAATCTAGATCCGTTTGCGCTAGAGTCCAGAAAGTATCCCGTTCTTTTTAGAAAGTCTCTGCAAAATCCGATTTAACCAGTGTGATCTTTACCAAAAAGAACTCTGCAAATTCCTTTGTTCTAAAGACGATCTGGTCAGAATCCAGAAGGCGATCCATTGCCAAAATAACAGCTTCAGTGATCCTATTTGTTCTAGGGAGTTTTTTTAGTATCCTCGGACATGCCGCCAGCTTTTCTGAAAATGCGTTGGTTAAATATTATTGCGCCACCAAAGATTGTAACAGCAAGACGATGCCAGATGCCATTCAACTGGCTCTTGTGGCATGCAAGGCAAAAACTGAATCAAAGGACTGCAAAGACTACGTTCAAAAAGAGCCTGAATTTGCTTTTTCACTGAAAAAATGTGACGCCAAAAGCTTTTGCGCCGATGAACTGGCACCTATTACTTCGGAATGGTGGAACCAATGCGGGCGAGGCTTTTTAGAGGGTACTGGCCACACTATGACTGAGATGTACGAAGGTGGAAAAAGAACTGCTGACTATTTATCCAAGGCCACGGCCCGATGGTGGAAAAACACAGGCAAACGCATTGCCGAGCGACAAAGCTGCACTGACATCATTTGTAAAAGAAAACTAATTCAAGGCATCCCAAAATTTCAAAATGTTTCTGATGCGCAGTTAAATAAATGGAGCTCTGCCGCGCTGTATGCCGAAGTAGACAGTCACCGCTATATCACCTCCACCATCGCTCGCCAATCTGTGCGCACGAAAACCCTTAGCGAACGCGCCGAAGAGGCAGAACGTCGCGGACAAGGTCTTTCCGAAGAAAGCAGCCAAAGCTTACTTGCGTCAGCCTGGGCGTGGTTAGAAAAAAAAGAAGCTAACTTGCAATGCCTGGATGCCGCCACTCGCATTGAAATGCGTTGTTGGGGGGCTGCTTACATCATTGACCCGACGATCGTTGCCGGCGCTGCCCTAAAAGGCGGAAAAGTCGCCGGGTACGTGGCAAAACTCGCGCAAGAAGGTGCACTTGCTAAAGGCGGTGTTAAAGCCGCAATCGGCGCTGCTGAACAAAACGCAATTTTAGCAAAGCAAGCCCTGGCTGATGTGAAGGCTGGAGAAAGCGCAGAGGAAGTTCGCGAATCCGTAGGAAAAATTGCAGATGGCCTTGATGATGGCAAGGCTCGGCTTGATGTTGCCGCACAACTAATGGGTCGAAAAAATGCTGACGAATTATCGCCGGCCGAAAAAAAATGGATCCTCGACGGTCACAATACCCATAGCGACACTGCCTATGGAAATATCGGGTCGCAAAAGATTCGCGACAAAATGAATGCGGGAGGCAGACGACCTGAAACAATCAGTTCTGCGGACACTCGCAAACTTTTCCTATATGGCGTCATGGGAAATCCGGGCCAAGAAATATATAGCGCGACGACTTTATCAGGTTATGCACAAAAAGCATCCACATCAGTCGGCAGAAGTGTCATGGGCAAAAAAAGCACGACCTTTTATGAAACCGAAAACCGCCTAGCGGGTGAAAAATTACTGCGCTACAAACAGGAAGCTTCCTTAAAGACTGTCGTGAAAACAGAACAAGAGGCGCAAGAGCTGGCGTTGGGCTTTTTTGAAAAAGACTATAAATACAATTTAGATAAACTGGCCACAGCCACAAATCCAAAATGGCAGGACTATTCTAACCTAGCGACAGCTGCTCTGCGTACCGGCCGTGTCAGCGAAGCCAAAAAATATTTAGATCTAGAGGTAAAAGCGTTCGCCAAAGATCCTTATCAAAAAGGCATCTCTTCGTCATTAGGTCAGCGCTTAAGTGAAGAAGCCCGCAACAATGCGCGCGCCCCGCAATGGCTTAAAGACAACGTCAAGAAAGCCTTAGAAGAAATACTAACGGAACGCGGCGGCTCCATCCCGCAAGGAGAACTCATGGAGATCCAACGCAGCATGCGAGACTATTTAAACTAAGAACGACATTTTTACACATCCTCGCCGCAGGCTGAAGAACGGCACCTGTCATACTTTTGAACACTTTTTAGACCACATTTCGAAGAAAGCTCGTTTGCGCAATGGCACGCAACTCGCAAGCTGCTAGGCGAACTCAATACATCTAAAATTGGAGAATTTATGAAAATCAAAATGTTACCCTTACTTTTAGTAGCAGCAGCCAACACATTCGCCATGAATGCAAAGGCCGATACGAAAAGTATCGTAAGCCAGATGTCTACAATTTACTGTGACTATAGATACTCAGAAACGATTTACAACTTACAGGATAAATCCATTAAGTATATTGGCCGTAACAGCTCTGATGTAACTCCGATGTTGCGCCTGCAATTAGACGAGCAAAACGAAACCGTTACTATTTACAGTATCAGTTTTGGCAACGTCGTTACAAAAACGTTTAAGGTTAATGGCAATCCATATAAAGCGGGCTTCACTGACACCTACATCGTCAGTTTAGGTTCTGACGAATGTCACGGGACACTTAAGTAGCCTCTTCAAGCAAGGTCTCTTTTTAAAAAACACTCTCCGCAAATAAGAGATTTACAAATAAAAAAACCCGCTCCTTGTGGAAGCGGGTTTTATTTAAGCTTTAATTTAAAGAAAGCTGCTTCAGCCTACGCGACGGACGTCGCTTCGGCACTGCCGGCGTTGCCGATTAGTGCTTACCCTTTTTCGCTTTTTTTGGAGCCGCTTCTTCAAGCTCAGCTACTGGCTCTGTGCCTTCGTGATCTTCACCGTTAGCACCATTTGCATCGATCAAAAGTTTACCGATACCGTTTGCAGCTAAGATTTTAGTGCGAAGGTCGGCCATGTATTCTGGATGTTCTTTTAGGAAGTTTTTCGCAGCATCGCGACCTTGCCCCATGCGCTCGCCGTTGATCGAGAACCACGCGCCTGATTTTTCAACCAAGTTTGCAGTCACTGCTAGATCAAGAAGATCGCCTTCTTCAGAAATACCTTCACCGTACATCAAATCGAATTCAACTTTTGTGAATGGCGGCGCCATTTTATTCTTAACAACTTTTACCGCAGTACGGTTGCCAGTGACATCTTCGCCGTTTTTGATCGCGCCGATACGACGTACATCCAAACGAACTGAAGAATAGAATTTCAATGCGTTACCACCCGTAGTTGTTTCAGGGTTACCGAACATAACACCGATTTTCATACGAATTTGATTGATGAAGATCACCAAAGTTCCAGAGCGATTGATCGCTGCTGTTAACTTACGAAGTGCTTGTGACATCAAACGAGCTTGCAGACCCATGTGGCTGTCGCCCATTTCGCCTTCGATCTCTGCACGAGGAACCAAGGCTGCTACGGAGTCGACAACCAATACGTCAATCGCGCCAGAACGAACAAGTGTTTCAGTGATTTCTAAAGCTTGTTCACCCGTGTCTGGTTGAGAGATCAAAAGATCTTCTGTGTTCACACCTAATTTACGAGCATAGTTGATATCCAAAGCGTGCTCTGCATCGACGAAGGCAACAACGCCACCTTTTTTCTGAGCTTGCGCAATAACTGACAAGCACAGAGTTGTTTTACCAGAAGACTCTGGTCCATAGATTTCTACGATACGGCCTTTCGGAAGACCACCGATACCCAAAGCGATATCTAGGCTGAGTGCGCCTGTGCTGATCGCCTCTACGTCTTTAACTAAAGATTCATTTGCGCCCAAACGCATGATTGAACCTTTACCGAATTGCTTTTCAATTGACGATACTGCCAACTCTAAAGCTTTTGATTTTTCTGCATGTGCCTTGCTGTCCGCTACAGTTGTGTTTGCCATTTCTGTACCCTCTCTCGCAGCGTTCGCTACGATACTTTTTTGTGTTTAAGTTTGCCTGTGCAGAATCATTTCTGCAGGGGCGTTATTTTCCATCGAGAATTTTGCACAGCCAAAAAACAGCATGGTCTACAGATGCTTGTTGGATGCCTTTGCGATCTCCCGAAAAGATTTCTTTTCCAGAGACTTCAAAGTCTGGTCCAACGATGGCGAAACATACAGTGCCTACGGGCTTTCCGGGTGTTCCACCCGTCGGACCGGCGATACCTGTGATTGCCACAGACCAATCAGTTTTCAGCTGTCGACGCACTCCGTGCGCCATTTGACGAGCGACTGTCTCGCTCACCGCACCCTCTTGCATGAGAGTGTCTCGACGAACCCCTAGAAGATCCACCTTCGCCTCGTTAGAGTAAGAAACCACAGAGCCTAAAAAGATGTCGGATATACCAGGCTGCTCTGTTAAAAAAGCGGAAAGTGCACCTCCAGTACAGCTTTCTGCAAAACCCACAGTGAGTTTTCGGTCGCGAAGGGATCGAATAAGTTCTTGAAGCTTTTCGTCTCTGATCACTAGACCATTCCTCTAAAAAAGAGGGACAGACTTTTTACCCCGACGGAATCGGAATGAATCAGAATCTGAGAGCCCAACCAGTTGGTTTGAGTGTAGATTGTTTGCATGATGAGACTCGCAATTATCCCCGCGGCCACGTCATCAATCATCACTCCAAGTCCTCCTTGGATCTTCCTATCTAAATATCCTATGAATAAAGGCTTAGCGATGTCCAGTACTCTGAACAGGACAAAACCAATCGCGATGGCCTGCCATGTCATTGGCAACCAAACCATGGTGATAAGAAAACCTAAAACCTCATCAATTACGATCTCTTTATGATCATGGCCACCATTGTCCTGCTCATAAAACTCGCAGGCGACAATTCCGACAGGGAGCAGCAAAATAACTGCCGCCATATACACGATCGGGCCCAGGTTGGCCAAAAGAAGAACCAACGGAATGGTCGCCAAAGTGCCCGCGGTGCCAGGACCTTTCGGGAAACGACCAATGCCAAATAAAATTGCCAGTTGCTTAAGAAAATTGCGCATGCTTAGGAGGTACGCTCTCCCCCTAAGGCTTGCAATGCAAAATGATCAGCGTCGAACGAAAAGTTTCAGAAAAAAATCAGGACCAATCTCTAGAAGAATTCGGCAGAGTAAAAGCACTTAATATATTCTGTTAAAGTGAGAGCATGCGGAACTCTGTTGGAACAATTTTAAAAAAAGTCTTTTATGGACTCAGCTTTTGTTTTTTTCTTTTTTCTTTTTCCACGCAAGCCCAAACCGACTCCCCAGAGGCATTGCCTGACGTCGAGGCCCCCGTCTTTGAAGACATAAAAAAACCTTTTTTGCTAAGACCCTTTTTCGAAATTCCCACTTACTCTTTTTATTTAGGAGCACCGGACGTGCAAGGCTTTGCGTTTGTTCCTAACTTTGCTCCCCGTTTGGGTTTGACTGCAAGTTGGAACGGCACTCAACTAAGCGCCTCCTTTTCTTTGCCGATTCCCAAAGAAGAAGTCGATCGCCGAGGAGTTTCAGAACAGCAAAGTTATATTTTTCATACGCAACTTTTTGATCATCCGATGGATCTTTATTATCAAAGATATCGAGGTTTTTATGCCGGCAACCCGGTGCATGAGTTTTCCGTCAACAAAGCAGAACGCTATACTCAATTTCCACAAGCTTCAGTGAATAATATTGGAATTAATTTTTACTATGTTTTCAATCGTGAAAGCTACAGCCCCCGCGCAGCCTTTGATTACACCAAAATTCCCCAGCGCAATGGCGGCAGTTGGTATCTAATGCCCTTCGTAAGTCATCTGATCATCGATATGGGTGACGAGATGATCATAGGCTCTGAGTCCGATGCAATTCAAGCTTGGCCCGACATTCACAAACTAAGTCTTTTAAGTGCCGGCACGACCGTGGGGTACGGACACAGCTGGATCCTTGCAAATGAAAATACTATTTTTT
>JABWCO010000202.1 GCA_013360185.1 Bdellovibrio sp. | reverse complement strand
ACTCGCTGCCCCCAGCAGCAGGGACGCCAACAGCATAAGGCTGATCAAGTATCTAAGCCTTAGACACTGAGCGATCCCCATAGCAATCTGATTGAAGCTGATATTTCTTTTAAGCATCGAAGAAGTATATTTCAATGCCTGTGCCGAAGGGGCTATGTCTCAAAATGAGACATAGCTTAAGTCGAATGATGTAGCTTATTCTTTGATGTCAGGCATCTCCGTATCAATTTTACCGTTCTTAAGATCTTCCCGCGCACCGACGGCCATTGCCTGATAGTTGCTGCGAATGCGGATGAGCTCTTCTTCTTCCAGCTCTTCTAAATCTAAAAGTGCGTTGTGTGCACCTTTAGTTGCACGAATCAACTCATCCAATTTAATTTGCATCGCCGCTGTATCGCGGTTTTGCGTATTTTGAATCAGAAAAACCATTAAAAATGTGATGATCGTCGTGCTGGTGTTAATAATTAACTGCCAGGTATCACTGAACCCGAACATCGGTCCGGTCACCACCCAACCTAGAATCAGCAATACAGCGGCGCCGAAGACCCAAGGTCTGCCAGAATAGTTCGCGGCAGCTTTAGCAAAACGTGTGAATAAAGAGTTTCTATTGTACATAAGATGTCTCTCTTAAAAGAAGGTTGCAGAAACAAAAAACCCGCTTTGTGAAGCGGGTTTTTACTGATCTGCTTAGATGCGAATCTATTTCTTAACGTCCTCGATACAGAACTTTTGTGTTAAGTGATCCGAGATCTTCATGATCTGCAAATGGATCATATCCACTGGAACTTGATCATTTAAAGGTCCCATTGAAAGAACCATCACACCTGAAGTAGCAATCGTGCCTTTTACCGGTGGGATCGGAGAATCTTTTTCGCTAAATGCGGTTAGTTGGAAGCGGTAAGTATCGCCACCTTTAACAGTCATTTGCGCTAGGACTTTTTGATTACGCTCTAAAGCCACGCCCGTCGCGATAATGCGGCAGTTGTCACCATCATATTGTTTTACCTGAAGTTGGCGCACACCCGTGGATTTTTCACGAACCACTTTTAATGAGAAGTAAGAAGTGAAATCCCCTTGTTCCACTTTCCACATCCCTTGGATGTCTTGCCATGGGAACGGCTGCGCCAAATGGAACGGCCAAGGAACCCAACGATCGTCGCTTGCGGGCATAACATGTTCTTCAATACCTGGAGCCGCCGCTTGCACAGTGACTGATAAAGACGACACGGCCATCAAGGTCGCTAATAAAAACTTACGAAACATGAATCCCCCCATTAGTGCTCGAAATGAACCCGAGCAGCTTTATTCATGTAATAACCATTTTTAGCTCTAAAGATGTATTTAGGCTTTTCATAGTCAGGTTCAATCAACTTACGAAGACGCTTAATTGTCACGTAAATTTTGTTGTCATGCACCGCTGGATCGTAAGGTTGTTTCCAAACGTTCTCCACCAAGTACTCTTTTGAATAGATTTGCCCCTGATTCTGAAGGAATAGTCGCAATAGATCCAAAAGGATGAACTGATTTTTGAAGTCAATACGGCCTAATTTTTTCTCGATAACTGAATGATTTGGCTCATCAAAGATCAGGTCGAAATTCGTTTGTGAATCTCCACCGATCTTATCTGACAAGGCTTTTACCATGCGCGCTAGACGGCGGTGGTTTTCACCATCCACAGATCTTTGCGCCAAAGAGATATAAGTGCGAGCCATGTCTTTATCGCCAATTTCGAAATACGCATCTGCCATCGCGCCCATCAAATAGTTGGACATGACGACATTGCGAGTTTCTTTAACGATGTCATACGCGCGCCACAAGATTTCGATGGCCTCGTCGTATTTCTTCATTTGTTTTAAGATGTCCGCATTTAAGAACAACGAAGACGCCTGAAGATCGGGCATTTTGTAAACCTGGAAGAAGACCTGAAGATTGTAGATCTCTTTCAAAGCGTCTGACTGACGACCAATCGACGGATGAGAATAAGTCATCGCCAAACCGAAGATCGCGTGACAGATGTCTTCTTTATTATCTGATGCCAAAGCAATCGCTAAAGCCTTTTGGCAATAGTCCATCGCTGTGTCTAGTTGACCTTTATAGGAAGCGCACACTGCGAGTGTGTAATAAGTCTTAGAGTTCAGCTCAAAGCCTTCCTTAAGTACTAGATCTTGAAGTTTTTCTTTTGCTTGATTGATGTCTTCGAATTGTTCGCGTTCTGCATAGATACGCAAAAGCATATTCAAACACTTTAAGTATTGAGAAAAATCTTTCTCGGCAAAGTATCCAGTGGCGGCACTGTTTAAGTGCTCGATAGCGGGAACAAATTCACCCCTATCGTAATACAACTTGCCGAGCTCTAAGGCGCTGTCTAGCTGGCTCATAGGCTCCTAAAACTTAAAAACTTTTTTTATTTAACTCGCAGGGATTCAGGTTTTTACAGATTGTCAGGATTTCGTCAATGTAAGACGCGGACAGTTGCCTGTTTTGTAAGCATAGTGGGAATTGATTTCAGTAATGTAATGGGCTGGGGGACGCAGGAGGAGAATGACCCCCTGCGCAAAACCCCTAGAAGCATAGCCCGGCTTAATCTTCAAAAAAGTCACAGCGAATATTTTCGCTCTTAAGAGGCACGGGTTTGCTCTTTTCTATGGCAAAAAAGCTCCCCAAAAAATCTTTAACTCTAGGATCTGACATTGGAAATATAAACGCGTAAGGTTTACCCAACTTTAAAGTCATTCTCGAGTTCGCTGGCACAAGAAATCCATCCACCAAAGTATCTTTACCTAAAACGCACGTGCAAAGACGCCCTCCGTGAGTGAGACCAATCAAAAGGCTGCAACTAAACCCATCTTTTTCAAAATTTACTCGCTCACCTTTTGCATTGAAGTTGTCTTGCAACCACATAACTTTATCGTGGCAAAAGCGTATAGAAGTGCCCTTATTTAAATTCAAGCCGACAATTTTAATAGGCTTCTTCACTATGACCTCAAATAAAAAACCTTCCTTTTTTATATCAGGGTTGTCTTCGCCTTCGTTGTCATCACAGGTCGATTGCCACTCCATAGTGCTTTTATCGATCGTGACCTCCTCAGTACTTATTCCATTTTTCTTTAACATCTGAATAGCTCTTTTTAGATTCTTATCCTCAAGGCCACTCGAGGCTCCGGCATGATTTAGGGAAGCAACAAATATTCCCATAAACAAAAAGACTAAATATTTTCTCATAGGTTCCTCTTAATATTCCATGTGAATGTGATTAATATGAACATCGTCGTATTTAAAGTTTTCACTCAATGCGCATCCAGCCAAATCACTATGACAAGAATCGATTCGGTAAGTTGAAATAGTATTCCCGTTCATTTTATAAATAGGAGTCCCATCAGGCCACAAACCCCTCTCAATTGCTTGTCTTTGCCAATCTTTTTTTAGTTCACTAATAACCGAGTTCATCGAAATTGGAAATAAGCTTCCATCAGACATCCTCAATTTACTAAGTTTCTTTTTAATAACACGCAGATCTCGCAGGTTATATTCAACCCAAGTTGAATATCTAAGAATAGCCTCAGCATAATTCGATGCCCCGGAAGCACACGTCGATTCAAATTCATTTTTATGCCATTGACATAACTTAAGAATTTTATCATTGGTAATATCACCTATTAGCGTAGCAATTGTGCAAGGGTACAATGGACTTCCATTGTTCTTACACTTGTTAAAAATTAGCTCTTTCTTATCATAAAGGTCCCCAGTACTGGCCGCGGCGACAGTTGACGCCCAGTGCGAGAGCTTCAGATACTCATTCAGATCCAAAATTCTTAATGCAGCATAAGACTGGTCGTAGGAATCTTGTTTATTCTGAGGATTGAAATATCTAACATCGATATTGATCCCATTCCTATGACCTGCAGTATGCCGTGCACTCTGCGTAAAGAATAATCCTCCCCAGGGCAAACTAGCATCGTTGCATCTAAAATTGATACCCATATCATTGGCAAAGGTGTAAATGTCATTCATAAGTTTAGATGCAGCATACATACTTACAACATGTGAGTTAAAGATTCCATATTTACAAAAAACATCAGCATCTTGTGATATCCTTTGTTTTTTCATGTCGAATAACGGAGTGATTCCTGAAACCGTAAATGCACCAGCCTTTTCCTCAGGGAGCTCT
>JABWCO010000201.1 GCA_013360185.1 Bdellovibrio sp. | reverse complement strand
CCTGATTTGGGGCATTCGGGGGTCCTTTTGCTAAAATATTTTGTGGTAAAAACATTCTAGCAGATTCCCTGACTGCCCCTGTCATTGAGGGAGAACCTTTTGGATATGGCCGTATTGTCGAATTTGCTCTTTTCAAAGATCGAGATGTCTTCAAGTAATTGTTGTTCGAATTTCTCAAGCTGCAGTTTTCTTTCGTTCAGTGTCGAGATCTGCTCATTCATCCAACTTTGTAGGGCAGCTCCTTCAGAAGTCATATACCTGTTGAGCAGCTTTTGATTGTCAGTCTCTAGTGTTTTTAGCGATGATCTAACGTTCTCCAGTTCTTGGTTTTTTGAGTTCGCGAGTGACTTTAGCTTTAGATGGCTTTGCTCCATCCAATTTGTGAATTTGTCCTTATTGGTGTGTAGGCTTCTTAAATCCTGTATTAGTCCTTTTTCCAATGCTGTTGCATCCAGAGTGTAATGATTTTTGCTGCGGTAATATCTGAATCGAGCGTTGTCTTTACCAGATGTTCCGCTATAGCTTGCGCCATCTTCATGAAATAGAAGTCCTGTTAAAAGATAGTTAACACTTTTGGCTTTGCGATTGTGTCGTCCATTATGTATGTCATGCTCGCGGAGCGCTGCTTGAACTGCATCAAAGAGATTTCTGTCCACGACGGCGCCGTACTTGAGGTCTACAATTCGCGGTTGTTCATTCTTGGATTTCGTAGGAATGGGAAGTTTTCCAATGTAGCGCGGATTGGTTAAAAGACGTCTTAGTGTGGTATACCCGAACTTCTTTCCAGTTGTATTGTGGATGTTTTGCTCTGTAGCCTTTATCAGAGTCTGTTCCAAAGATCCGGTTTCTACAAAAGTTTGCATGAGTAGAGTTACCTTTTTTAGATCTTCTGGTTTCGGTTTTGGAAATCCAGGATGCTCAGGATCTAGTTCGAAACCCAATGGTGTGTATCCTCCGTTGATTTTGCCATGATTCAACATTGCAGAAACCACGGACTCGCTTGTTCTTTGTCTTCCAAGCTCTCGTTCAAATTCTGCAAAAGTAGCAAGAAGTTGAAGCATCATGCGGCCCATTGGAGTATGGAACTCAAGATCCAGATTGTTGATATAAACTTCGACTCCGTACTGTTCGCACAACTTGATGAAATCACAGAAGTCGCCCAGATTTCTTGATATACGCGAAACCTCCTTGGCCCAGACCGCATCCAGTTTATTTGCCACAATTAGGGAACACATTTCCTGAAACTTCGGTCTCTTGGTACTTCCTCCGCTAATTCCGTTTTCTTCGACCAAGATGTGTGTGGGAAGATATGATACACCCTTTCTGATGGAAAGTTGTTTGAGGGCAGCTTTGCCGATGTGAAGTTGCTGTTCGCGGGAATCGTGCTCCACATCGCTTGCAACAGAAATTCTGCCATAAATACCAGTTCTTTTAATCTTGCTCATGGGGCTCCTTTAATTGCGCATTCGAGTGGTAAAGCTTGAAAGGAGAACTCGGCGAACTTCGGCTTCGATCTGTCTTTCTTTAGCTTTGTCTTTTTATTCTTGTAGAATTTCTTTTTGGATGCTGACACGCAGTCTTTGCAGCGACTATCGTGACGATCCTTTTTTCGGTGAAAACATGCCAGAGATTTTTCTGTCAAGCATGAGGTGCATTGCTTTTGCATTGTCTTGGTCCTCGACTTTATGCAAAGCAATTTCTTGCAGGTTTTTATCCAAATTTAGAATAAAAAGGGCGTTTTCTGGATTTTTCCCAGGGAGCTTATCGTGAGCTTTTTACTTTTCTGATTATTGGGCGGAGTTCCTGTGGTGGATTGCCTATTAAAAGAATTGGAAAGCCAAACTTAAAGATACGAAGGTCTTCACTCTTGCTGGTTTCAAACATCTGACTTAAATTCACTGATTCGAGGCAACGTATAAATTTTGTGGCACCTGTTTTTGCTTCTTGATTGTTTTCCATATTGATAGAAATGGTCGTCGTCGAGCTCCAGTTTGCTTCAGCCCTCAATGAGCGCAACAGTTCCGAGAGAAATATCACTGCATCACGTTTGCGAATTTCGTCAAATTCGGCAGAAAAAGAGTCGCTTTTATAATTCAGTTCGATAAATTCACCATTTATATCCTTGCGTTTAAAAAGGCGAACTCGAATTTCGGGATTACCTTGCTTTGGTAGCGGATTTTCCTGAATCGCCAGAACACAAGAAGCCGAAGTTTCGACCTTACTTAGTTGAGATATGACTTGGGAAGTGTGGATTATATTGAGTCTTTTCGGTGGCTGGCCTGCCAATACGAGTCGAGAGTCCATCCTATTCAGGAGTCCTTCGGTTCTTAATGCTCGCTCAAATAAATAGCTAAACAATTTGAACAAGCGCTCCGGATCTCTAGCTTTACCGCTTAAATCTAGGTGCTGTTGAAGAGTTGAAATCGGTGCTTGTAGAAATGAAATCAATGGTGATTCTGCAAGCGAGCCGCGTAGTATAATGTCCAACTCATCTCTAAATGATAGATCATCCGTTGTGCTGAATTTTGGGTATAAAATTGTCTGAAGGTCTTCCACATTAAGTTCGTGGTACGCGAGAAGTAGTGCGGGAAAAAAAATCCTGTCCAATTCCTTTCGAAGGAATTGTGATAGCCAATCGGCATCATTGGCATTCTGATGTTGATAGATGTATGCAATTAAGGCCACACAAGCTGTAAGTTCCTCTTTTGAGGAAGTGCAGAAGTTGGATGCTGGGGAGTGGTTAATAAAGGAGTTTGTCCCTAATGTCAGAGAGGTTCTTGTCGTAATTGCGGGGCGTTCCAACCCAGAATCAATTGATTTGCCATTCAATATTAAATCATATCAACTGCAAGGCTTTACTTTAGAAGATACAAAAGAATATTTCAGTCGCTTTAGATTTGACTTAGTAGATAAGGATATAGAAAAAGTTTGGAAATTGACAGAGGGAAATCCAGGACTTATCGAGCTAGTCCTTTATGAAATGTCAAATAATTCGTTAGAGCTATTATCCAAAATCGACCAACCTCATAAATTAAAAGAATTGCTGGCTCGTCGATTTGCTTCTGATATACCACCATCAAATTCTCTTATCCAGATCATGGCATATTTTAATCGTCGCTTCGATATTGGAATGCTCAACTATCTTATTAAGAATGGCAGGATTTTTTCTCGCGCGGAAGAAAAGCAAATATACAATTCTCTTGAACAGACCCCTTACATAAAAAACCATCCTTCCCTACAATCGTATTTGCTGTCAGATGAATTGCAGCAAATAATATCTGAATATGTACTCCCTTTCCCAAAGTATGGCATTTCCGACATTCTTGGACAAGAATTGTATGACTTGATTGTAAATCAGTATTATCCAAAAGCCATAGCAGAGGCTAATCCAGAGTTAGCACGCCAGCTTCGAGTTGAACATTTGGGATATGTGCTGGACAGAGATATTGAGTTGGGATTAGATTTCTACAGAGCTTATCTAGATGAGGTCCATAAAACAAATGAACTGCACTCCGAAGAGCTGCTTTGGAATGAAGTAAGCAAATATTTTGAAATGTTTACTTCAAACACTAAATATCAGTTATTTGATGAACGAATCTCATGGTTGAGCAACAGAGGATTATTTCAAAAGGTCGAGAATTTAGCCCGCCAGATGGAAGTTGCGTTCCCAGATCACTCAGTAGAGATAAAACAAATTCTTTCCTATGCGTTATTACGACAAAGGAAGCTTGAGGAAGCCGCAACCGTTACTCAAGAAATCATTGCTCTAGTTCATCCTGATGATTACAAAGCTATTGCCGTTAATGAGGATTCCCTTGCACAAATAGCTCAAAAAAGTGGAAAATGGGATCAAGCTATGAGACATTACGCTCTCAGTTTACGGGCGGCTAGTCTTATAAATGATGCGACAGGGATGGCTCGTGTTTACTTAGGTCGAGGGTACTTATTCCTGCAACAGGGACAATATGACCTAGCAAAAGAACAATTCAAGCGCGTTTTAGCGCTGTTTCCAAACAAACCAAAAGATAATCTAAGTGCTCGATTTGAAACGTATGCCTATATAAACTTAGGCAGTACATTTAGCAATCTTGGAGACTACAAAGAAGCCAAAAAACATTTGAAAAAAAGCTTGAGTCTCTCTCAGTCATCCCAAGATTTAGAGGCGTCAATCCAAGCATTGCAGACTTCTGGTATTAATGAATAT
>JABWCO010000200.1 GCA_013360185.1 Bdellovibrio sp. | reverse complement strand
GACTGCTGCAGCTGCTGTTCCGTCGATGAATATTCGTCTTTCAAATCGGTGATCGTGCGTTGTTGTTTTTCTGTCATTAACACTAAATCTTCCGAGTTTCCGGCATTTACTTTACGAGTCACAGCCGTCAGGTGCAAAGACTCTCGCGTAGCTTCAGCGGCGGCTTTGGCGATAACCGCGTCGTTGCGTGGGTCCGCATAAATTAGACGTTCCGCATTTTGGTATTTCATACCGGCCAAGGCCCAGGATTTTGGGGCTTTCTTTTCGGCCCCGATTTTTTTTGCGGCTTTGATATTTTCATCGGCCATTGAAAGGTTGGCTTTGAGGACCGCCTTTCTTTCCAGGTTTTGATAGGTCTGAGTCAGCTTTTCGCCATTTTTTTCCGCGGCTCTTAGGTCGCCTTTTTCGACTTCGGCAGTAATGTCTTGAAGATCGCCTTCAGCCTCTTGCCATTCTTTCGGTAAGATCTGGGAGGTGTTCGCACGCAAAGCGCCCGCACGAGCTTCAGTGATTTTTTTCATCGATACTTGGCTGATGGTGGCTTTCGTATTGGCTTCGTTCAGCCAGCCACGTGCATAAGCGACTTGTTCCAGAATGTCGGCGGATTCTTTTCCGCCGTCACGTTTGGCTTTGGCTTTTTCTAAAGCTTTTGTGGCATTGGTAAAATTCCGTGGCGACAGGACATCGACTTGTTGTTCGCGGGCCGCCGTGATCATTTCGTCAGTGCGCTGAATTTCCATTTCTGGATTCGCGGCCGAAGGTAACACAGAATATTGTGGTGGTTTGCTGGCGCAACTAACAAATGCCAACGAAAGTAAAATGACGGGCAAGAGCCGATTGGGAAAGAATCTCATGGGGGTCTCCTTGTAGGTTGTGATCGTGAAGATCTTTTTTACCTTCTGACAGACTAATCAGGGCGAAATTTCGCTACAAGAAAAAGCCGCTTTCTTCACGGTTTCCCATGTGAAGCGACAGAGGTTCCATTGCGCCAGTGAAAGAATCATCAAGAGAGCATGAAAGGGCGACAAGAAGAGGGAGCTTTAAATAGAAACGGCAAAGACTGGGTCTTTGCCGTCAAGCGGAAGAAAATTTCTTTTTTTGAATTAAAACGCGTACCCAAGGCGCAACGTCGCGTGCGGCAAAACCATTTTACCGATGAAGTCGCCGACATCTTTTGCGTCCTCTTTGGCTTTAATATAGTCAGGATTGTTCAAAACAACCGGATTTGTTGTGCCGTCTTCAAGTTCTACTTTTGTCGCCAGCGGAATTTGTGCGCCCAGCTCCATGCCAAAGTTTAGACCTGAGTTAAATTGCCAGAACCAACCAATCTTTGGTGTGACGTAGCTGCTATTCACTTTCGCTTCGGGGGTTGCTGTGTCTAGGTTATAAGTCACGGTTTTTTTTGCTTTCACACTTTGTGCGCCGGCAGCGACCGCGACATAAAAAGAAGAAGCCGAAGGGAAGTAGCGGGCTTCCAAGGCCATGCTTGCAATAGCCACTTCTTCTTTGTCATTCACATCGTTTTTAGGCTCTGAAGAATATCCGCCAGCAGAGGCTGCCACCGACCACATTTTTGATTGATCTAAATACTCTAGGCCCACGGTCAGAACATGGGGTAAGCCAAGGCTGCCATAAACACCGATGAGACTTCTGGGCCATCCCGTAGCGCTGGGAGCAGGGCTTTCTGGAGTTGGTTCCACGGCAACAGGCGAAATGGATTCTTCTGTTTTTGTTTCAACCGGCGCTTCAGGTGTTGTCAGAGTTGTTGTGGGCTCTGCTGAAGCGGCACTTTTTGCTGGTGTTTTAGGGGGTTGTGCTTCGGCCTCTTTTTGTGCAAAAGCAGACATTGATAAAAGGGCGATAAAAACGGACGTCGTAATAATTAGGATTTTCATAGAGCTTAAGTCTAAGCAAACAAAAGAAAGTTACAATAAAATTATTTGTTAAAATAAAGTCTTTGCCCTTTAGTGGAAGAACATAAAACTAGCTACTGAATACAGACCTGAAACCAGTAAAACAACGCCTGCGATTCTTTGGTGGCGCAGTCCTGCGGCTTGAATCGTCTGACGAATCATCATGGGCAGGGCGATCAAAGCGGGCAGTCCCCCCAGCCAAAAAAGCAACAGCGTTAAGCCCCCAGCCCACGGACTGCGGGTGGCAACAGCCGCCATCACATAGGTGTAAAGCCATCCACAGGGAAGAAAGATCGTTAATAGACCCACCATAAAACCTGAACGCCCAAGATGAAAGGATTGGATTCTTTTGGTTAGATTCCAAAGTTTGCTGCGGAAGGAATCGGGTTTGTTTGCGGGATACAAAGCGTTTGGAAAAATTAATGACAGACCCGTGTACAATAAAGCCGCCGCCATCAAGGCTGCGGATATCCATCGCAGCCATACAAATTCGCTATTTAAAAAAAACTGCCCTAAGCTGCCAGCCAAAACACCCAGAGTCACATAGGAAATAAAGCGGCCCAGATGATAACTCCACAGGCTTTTTCGCTGTGCCATCAAGGTCGCAATCGGCCCACACATTCCGGCACAGTGCCAGCTGCCAAAAAAGCTCGAAGACAAAATACCTAGTGCCAACAGTAAGGACGAGGTTGTCACTCTTTCGGGCCCACCAAGATCAACTCGCGGGTTGCGGAATAGTCATTGGGATTGAGGTCGCGGATTTTAAGTTGAGTTTTCAATTTGCCATGATATTTCGATAGTAATTGGGGAGGAATGCGCACGAAGAAGTACCATTCGCGGAACTCGTCGTGGCCCAAACGCAGCGGATTTTCAGCAACATTGATTTCCACACCTTGTGCTAAAATTTCGGCAGGCAAACTCAGTTCATACAAGGCCTCCGTGGTGCCTTGATTTTGAATGTGCACACGGAATTGATTTAAGATGACTTCTTCACCACCCGTATTTTTAACATAAGAGTAAGGCAATCCAGCCCCTCGTAAAATAGTAAAGTGTGCCGGTTCTCGCGTAGTCACCGCATAACCTAAGCCAATCACCAGGCAGACAATCGCTGCCATGTAAATTAGCGAACGGGGTTTAAGTAAGGAAATCTTACTGCCATCTAAAGTGTCATAGCGAATAAGTCCTTTGGGTTTTTTCACTTTCTCCATGATCTCATCGCAAGCATCCACACAAGCCGTGCAGGCGATGCATTCCATTTGTAAACCGTTACGAATATCGATACCGGTCGGGCAGACTTGCACGCAGCGGTTGCACGCAACGCAGTCGCCAGCAGGTTGACCTGCCGGAGCTTTGCCTTTGCGCGGTTCGCCTCTTTGCACATCATAAACGACGGCCATGGATTTTTGATCTAACAAGACAGATTGAATACGTCCATACGGACACATGATCACGCAAAACTGTTCACGAAACCAGCCGAAGTCAAAAAGGATCACAGCGGTAAAGAACGTGACCAAGATAAAATACGTCATGTTTTCAGACGGTGGTAACTGGGTCATCCGCACCAATTCCTCGGCACTGACAAAATAGGCAATGAAGCTGTGGGAGATTAGTGACGAGACGACAAAAAATAAAGACCATTTTAAGCCTGTTCGTCGGAACTTTTCAAAGGTCATCGGTCCGTCGCGCAAAGCTCGGCGCTTAATGTAGTTTCCTTCAGTCCACTGTTCGATACGACGATAAACACCATCAATAAAGACGGTCTGTGGGCAGGCCCAGCCACACCACACGCGGCCCCAAATGGAAGTCACAAAGGCTAAACCGAGTGCCAGGGTACCGAAAATAAAAAACAGGAGGGGAGCATCGTGGGCCTTAAACAAAACCCCAAAAAGAGCGAACTCTCTTTGGGGTATATCTAGAAGAATCGTTTGATGACCATTGAAGGTCGTCCAGGGAATAACTAAGAAGATCACGAGCAAAACTGTTTGGCTCCAGGTGCGATGCCGACGAAAGAAACCTTTTACTTCGGCGGGGATGATCGTCAGATGATCCCCATGTTCGTCAACGCTGGTCAGTTTGCCTGGATCTAGTGAGTTCATTCGACAGCTGCTCCTTGTGGTTCTTTTGCGCCCGCTGGGTTCGTACCCTTTTTCGAGATGATATAGGCAGTCACTGCATAGATTTCATCTTTTTTCATAACGGGTCCCCAAGGCGGCATGCCTTTTTCAGCAACGCCTTCACGGATCACCTTAACGATATCCATGCGGGTGGCTTTGCCATGTATCCAGAACTTATCAGTCAAATT
>JABWCO010000199.1 GCA_013360185.1 Bdellovibrio sp. | reverse complement strand
GGCATGGCAACGTTGATCTTTTGGGATGAAAAGCAGAGTTCTTGTTTCTTACGGACGCCAACAGCAATAATTTTTTCGGCCCCCAGAGTGACTGCCGGCCCAAGGGGCGCATGATTGCGAATGCTGCCGTCACCAAAGTGCTGATTTGCGATTTCAACGGAGGGGAACAGGAGCGGAATTGCTGCGGACGCTAAAATATGCTCGCCCTTGATTTCGCTCTTTTTCGAGCGGCGACGCACGCGGTTCCATTGTGAAATGTCTTTTGCCCCATGTAGGAAGGTCACCGTGGAGGTATCATAGTAATCCAAGGCGGAAATTGCGAGGGCCCGCAGTTTATTGTTGTTGATATTTTTTTGAATATTTTCAAAAGCACAGTTTTCAGAGATAAGTTTTTTTAAAGGCGCGGGATCTAGTAAAGACTTGCGCGGCGATTCTTTTAATCCGCCCAACGAAAGATCTGTCAGCCAACGCAATCCACCCCAGGCCAGAGAAAGGGGATCGCTCTGATAGACGTCATCTGAATTGATCGTTCCCCACAACTGAGTAAGTTTTGTGCTAGCAGCGCGAATCGAACAATCCTCCGTGCAAGCAATCAGTGCGGCGTTAATGGCGCCGGCACTTAAGCCTGAATAATAACTAAATGGGTTGGCAATGTCTGCTTGTTGACAGATGTCTGCAATAGCAGCAACGACCCCTGCTTGATAAGCCCCACGAGCGCCCCCGCCGGTTAATGTGAGTGCAACATTTTTCATAGAGTCTCCTTACTTAGATTAGAAGGTTCCTTTTGCGATGGCTTGAGAAATCTAGACTTGATTAAAAATACAAAGGGAAGATACTAAGCATGAACGACGTACGATAACTCCAAGCAGTTATCGATTCCATTGAAGGAAAATTCTACGTCGTAAAAGAGAGCCCGAGCGGCTCTCTTTCTATTTTCTGCGAAAGCATTTGATCGTTAGGTCCGCTTAATTTTTTATCATTACCAGTGCGATCCGCGGAACTGTTTAGGTGCCATATATTTTTTCCGAGGTCTGGTTTCGGTTTGGTAACTTGGATTTTGGTTTAATTTGAAGTGTCGATGATTGCGCTTCAACATAAAGTGCCCGATAGTTTTTTAGTTCATGTTAACCATCTTTGAAGGAGAATCGTAATGATGAAGTATGTTTTAATGGCTCTGGTTTTTGTTGCGGCGTCTGCACAAGGAGCGGATATCTATAAAGTTGATGCAGCAGCGAGTTCGGTCGCGTGGAAGGGCTTTAAGAAAATGGGAAGTTCGCATGACGGTGGAATTTCTGTTAAAGAAGGCACTGTGACAGTTGATAAAGATAATGTCACAGCTGGAGAAGTTGTCGTGGACATGAAAACGATCACCAATAACGACCTTAAAGATAGCGCTGATTATCAAAAGAAATTAGTAGGACACCTATCAAGTGAAGATTTCTTTAACGTAGAAAAGTATCCAACGTCCACTTTCAAAATTACTAAAGTTTCTAAGGTTAAAAAAGAAACTATCGTAAAAGGTGAATTGACGATGATTGGCCAAACTCACCCGGTGGAATTTCCCATTAAAGTGACTATTGATAAGGGCACTGCAACTGGTGAAGGGACATTGAAAATTGATCGTACTAAATGGGGTCTTAAATATGGCTCAGGCAATTTCTTTAAAGAACTTGCGGGCGATAAAATCATCAGTGACGAGTTTGAACTTACTTTGAAACTTGTGGCCAAGAAATAGTTTTAACTTTTAAAGTTAGATCTATTTATAAAGGGGAGAACGAAAGTTCTCCTTTTTTAGTTCCATCTCTGCGTCTAATAATTCGGCTAAATGAGTTTTGCGGCTTTTAATCAAAATATCGATTCGATTTAAATACCCTGCCAAATGACCAAACAGTCTTTCAACCTCAACGTCTGTGTCCAGTCGGCCTTCTTCTTCTTTAATTTCTTCTGTCAGGCGATCGACGATAAAAAGAGCCGCATTTAAAGCGCCACCGATGTCTTGTAAGAATTCTCGTTCGTGATAAACGGTTTGTTCAGAGTCATCCATGGAGTCCTCCTGTCTTGAGTATTCGTTGGGGTCGGTTTTATTTCAACTTGTAGCTCTGCAGAGGTGGTGTACAAATTTCACCACGGTCCTTTCGAATGATGCGCCACCCCGGAAAGTTCTTGAAAGATGCCACATAAAAGTGCATGAAATGACCTCAGAACGAATTTAAACGACTTTAGTTTTAGATTTTGGTTAGGAATGGTGTTGAAACGGGACCAAAGTCATGGCACCTTGTTTGCTTTGTAGGGTAGGTAGATCCAATTTGGGACTACAGATAATTCGCGCACTGAAGTTTAACAATAAATTTCACAGTGGGTTTAGCAGTGGCCGAATTTTGGGGAAATTTATTTTAAAGACAACAGTTTTAGTAAACGAATTTTTAGTAGTTTAAGAAAACATTTTTAACAACGAATGGGGAAGGAAATACAGTGAAAAAACAATTACTATTGTCACTGGTTTTAGCGGGATCAATGGTTGCTGGCGTTGCTCATGCAGAAGAGCAAGCTCAACAAGAACAAGCAAACACAAGCTCAGTTAAAGTAACTGACGTGCAAAACGCTGAAGAGAAAAAAGAAGATATCGATCAAGAGATCACGAATGCTCGTATGCGTTCTGAGTTGGGATCTAAGTCTCAATGGTCTTTCAAGTCTTCTCTTGGTTACAACGGTGGATCTATGGAAAAACCATTTGAATCTATCCGTCCTGCATACCGTTCAGGTGCAACGGCAGAAACTTTGACTCAACTTGCTGGTAACGTAGGCGTTAACTACCGTGTTTCTAAAGGTGGTAACTTATCTTTCGGTACTGGCGTTGTGATCATGGATCCTTTACATGGCGACATCACTAAAGATTTCCAAGATCCTCGTGCTTCTAAAAAAGGTATCGACGTAAAGCGTTCTCAAGTATCTAACCCATACGTTGATTACAGCCACGGTTACCGTGCAATGGGCGCACAAATGATCTCTAGCGTAACTTATGCTCATTACACTGAAGAAGATTACACTTCTGCTGACAACGGTTACAACCAATTGGGTAACTTGTCTGTAAGCCAAACAGTATTGGCTGATTTCGGTGATTCTAAATGGCAAGGTGGCGCATCTTTGACTATCGATAAAGATATCGCTAAAGGTGCTATGGCAGTTCCAGACGCTCGTTATGACCTTGGCGTGGGCTTGTTCCCATTCGCTGAGTACTCATTCAACGACACATACTCTTTCCGTACAGTATTCGGTTACTTCCAATTTGCGAAATACGAAGACTACACAACGGCAGATCTTTTCCAAATTGAACCATACCAATCTATGGGCGTTGGTATCTCTGTAACTCGTGATATCTACGTTTATCCAAACGTACAATTCACGCCGAAAGATATTCGCGCAGACAGAACAAACGTAGCAGTTTCTGCTAACATCAACTTGTTCTAATTTTAAAGTTTAAAGCTTTAAAAAACAAAACCCACAGGCATTAAAAGCTGTGGGTTTTTTATTTTTAAAAGATGCATTCTTAAATGTTAGTTCTCATTTTCAGGAGAAGTTCCAGCCTTTGCCGTTGGCGAGCCTAAGTGCGACGGTGCCGTGGAGCCGGCCGGAATTTTAACTTCGTCAGAGATCTCTTTGGTGAAAGGGTTCTGATAAGTATTGCCATCGTCGCGCATCGCAGAGCTGATGCGTGCCACTTCGTTACGACGATGATAGTCACGCAAAGCACAGATGCGAGACTGGTAATTGCGGGCGCGGTCTTTAGCTGATACCTCAGTCTTTTTAGTGTCGATATTTTCGTAAGCTTTATTAACGAAGTTTACAGATAAATAGCTTTGCACCATCTCTTTCACTTCTGCATCTTTGACGTTTTTGTTCATAAGCGGAGAGACTAAAACAGCATCTTCACAAAGAGCCCAATAAGGTCGTAGGTTTGGGAACGCCAGCGCTTGAGTACAAAGTTTTGCCATTTCACCTTGAGCCGTTTCAAATTCACTGACGGGGCTGACGACAATTTTGCCTTTTTTACCTAAGAAACGGTTTCCCCATTCATGGCCAGGCATCAGTAAGCGAGACCAGAAGCCCGGGGCTCCATAAAGATCTTTGTCTTTAAAAGTTAATTCGTTCCAGACGCGGTTTAAGAACCCACGCATGGCTCTCTGTGCGCCGAAAGAATCCTCTTCTGGAATTTTT
>JABWCO010000198.1 GCA_013360185.1 Bdellovibrio sp. | reverse complement strand
TCATTCAGACACAACTTATCCAAAGCGTCTTTTAAGCTTTCATATTCAGAGGCCACCACTGGGAAAATACCCGCAAAAACCATCGGCTTGATTCTTTGGAAACCCGCTAATGGCTCTGTCGCTGGATGTTTCGCGGCAGTGACCGTGTCACCGACCTGAACATCGCGGATATCTTTGATACCACAAATGATAAAGCCCACTTCGCCAGCTTCAAGACTGTCCTGCGGAGCTGGGAATGGTTTATATTTTCCCATGCGCAGAACTTCGTAATCGCGATCTGTCGCCATGAATTTGATCTTGTCGCCTTTTTTAATCACGCCATCCATCATACGAACCAAAACGACAACGCCTTGGTAAGCATCAAACCACGAGTCAAAAATAAGCCCACGCGGAGTCAGGGATCTATCCGCTTTCGGTGGTGGAACTTTTTCCACGATCGCTTCCAAGATATCAGTGATACCGATTTTTTCTTTGGCCGACGCGTGAATGATGCCCGTACAATCCAACCCCACAGTGTCTTCGATTTGTTTCGCGACACCTTCGGGATCTGCAGAAGGCAAATCGATTTTATTTAATACAGGAATAATTTCGAGATTATTTTCCATCGCCAAGTAAACGTTAGCCAAGGTTTGTGCTTCCACCCCTTGAGCGGCGTCGACCACTAAGATTGCGCCTTCACACGCAGCCAAGGAACGCGAGACTTCGTAAGAGAAATCCACGTGCCCCGGCGTGTCGATCAAATTGATCTGATAAGTGTTGCCGTCTTTGGATTTGAAATCCAAACACACCGTTTGCGCTTTGATCGTAATGCCGCGTTCGCGCTCTAGCTCCATGTTGTCGAGGAATTGTTCTTTCTTTTCACGATCTGACAAGGACCCTGTCGCCGCAAGAAGTCCATCGGCCAAAGTAGATTTACCGTGATCGATGTGCGCGATAATTGAAAAGTTACGTATAAATTTCGGATCCATTAATTCCTCATTCAGAGCTTAAAGCTAAAGACGCCCCAGAATACAAAAAGAAGCGCCGAGTTGCTAGAGACAACTCGGCGCAATGCTTGAAATAACCCAGATTGAGCCTCTGCAAAGCGCCTATATACATGGCGCGAGGAGAAAGCCGCACTCCAACGTGCTTTCCAGAGACTGGAACCTATGAAAGCGTTTTAACAGCGTCTTTTAGCTGATCAACTTTGTTTAGTTTTTCCCAAGAGAACGTATCGTCGTTACGACCGAAATGGCCATAAGCAGCCGTTTTGCTGTAGATAGGACGCAAAAGATCCAATTCTTTGGTGATTCTTGCCGGACGCAAGTCGAAAACTTGGCGAACTGCTTTTTCCAAAACCTCAGGTCCCACTTTGCTTGTGCCGTAATCGTTCACAGTGATGCTCACAGGTTCCGCCACACCGATCGCGTAAGCCACTTGCACCAGGCAACGATCTGCCAAGCCCGCACCTACGATGTTTTTTGCGATGTGTCGAGAGGCGTAAGCTGCTGAACGATCCACTTTTGAAGGGTCTTTACCAGAGAATGCACCACCGCCGTGCGCCCCGTGGCCACCGTACGTGTCCACAATAATTTTACGACCTGTTAAACCAGCATCACCCATTGGACCACCCGTTACGAAACGACCCGTTGGATTGATGAGGAATTTTGTTTTAGAATCGATCCACTGAGCCGGGATTGATTTTTTGATCAGCTCTTGTGTGATGAATTCTTGGATCACTGAATTGGAAACTGAATCCGCATGCTGCGTAGAAATAACGATCGCATCAATACGTTTCGCAATGCCGTTTTCATACTGAACAGTGACTTGTGATTTGGCATCAGGGCGCAACCAATCGACTTTGTTTGCCTTACGCAAATCTGCCAAATCTTTTACCAGCTTATGTGACATGGCGATGCTTAAAGGCATCAACTCAGGTGTTTCATTCACAGCATAACCGAACATCAAGCCTTGGTCGCCCGCACCTTGATCGTCAGACAATGTCTCTTTCACACCGACAGCGATATCTGGAGATTGTTGTCCCACCGCCACCATCACTGCGCACGTTTTATAGTCGAAACCTTTGTCAGAGTGATCGTAACCGATGCGCTTAACCACATCACGAGCCACTTCAGAGAAGTTTACTTTTGCAGAAGTTGTGATTTCACCGGCAACAACAACTAAACCCGTCGTTAGCATTGTTTCGCAAGCCACGCGGCCTTTTGGGTCTTGCGCTAGGATAGCATCTAAAACGCCATCAGAGATTTGATCGGCCATTTTGTCGGGATGCCCCTCAGACACGGACTCACTGGTAAATAGATAGTTTTTCACTGTTTGATTTCCTCATTAGGAAAGGTGTTAATGAGCTCGGCTAGAGCCTCTCTAGCCATCCTAAACGCACTTCACATTTAGCGAACGGCCAACCTACCAAACAGGGAATAGAGGGTCAAGATCAGGGTGCGGGAACTGACGCCCGATACAAAAAAAGAACGGGTGGCTCCTCAAAACCACCCGTTCTTGATTTAAAAATAAGTAAAGAGTTCAGATTACGCGGCTTTCTTTAAGCGCATAACGTGTTCCACGCGGGCTTCCTTAGAAGCTTCAGGCTTCTTATGGTTCTTAACTTGCTTATTTAGCTTTAAGATTTGGGTCTCAAGCTTATCTGAAACCAAATCAGCCACAGCATAGACGTCAGTCCCGTAGGCGGCGGCCTTAAAATATTTCTCTCGGGTGTTGATTGAAACCTCAATGCAAAACTCGTTCTTTTGTTTACTCACGTAAACGTTGCCGTAACCTTCTTTAAGCAAAAAGCGCCCGACATCGGCCAGTTTCTCTTCCGTATAATTTACCAGTGAATCGGAGTGGTCGAGGTGCTTAAAGGTAAAGTTGAGTTTCATTTGTTCTCCTTTGGCTGTTCATTCAGCCCGTGTCTTCTTATCGGCTGAGCCCGACTAAAGATGAGCCTTATAATGAGACACTGCGGAGTTTCATGGAGGTTAATAAAGTTAAAAAAAAAGCCCTCAAAAATAGAGAGCTTTCTAAAAGAATTTAAATGGGTTTCAGCCAGTTCACCCGCCTACTATTGAGAAACTAGGAGGGCGAAGCCACCATTTTTCGAAAATATTCTAATAATTTCTGCGCACCGGGGACGAGGTTGGCTTGCCAATCATTGTGAGCATTATGATCTGCCCCATCCGTAATGTACTTTAGGGACACCAACTGCACCCCCATTTTACGGCAGACTTTTGCCAGCGCATAACCTTCCATATCCACCAGGTCGCAAGGGACCCTGGGGGCTCCCGTTTCAAAACTGTCCCCAGTGGCACAAATCCCTTTGGCTAGTTCAGGGAAATAGGGAATCAACTCGATGGCACCCGGAATAGGATCAAAAGGAGTTTCCCCAACCTTAAAACCTAAGGGAGAAATATCCATGTCCCGTTGAACAAAAACAGAGACCTCAACCAGATCATGGGTCTTAAATTTTGAACTTCCCGCTGTGCCCAAGTTCACAATCACTTTACAATTGGTTTTTTGAATCACATCCATAGCAGCCATCGCCGCATTCACTTTGCCGATGCCCGTATAGACAACCGGAATATTTTCTTTTTCAAAAAGCCCCTGGGATTCCCCCGGAAGAGCCATTAAAACAGCGACGTCTTTAGTATTGAACAAGGGAAGTTACCTCTTCATTATTAAATTTCATTTTATTCAGGAAAGTTAAGTTCACTAGCACCGCGACAGCCTTCACATGGTATCCCGCTTGCTGACTTAGCTCGATGCCCGCTTGCAAAGTTCCTCCGGTTGCCAGCACGTCATCAATAATCATGACGTTGCCTTTACCCAACGGAAGTTCGATTTCGGCAGTGCCGTATTCTAATGAATACGAAACTCTTTTTGTCGGTGGCGGCAACTTGCCCGCTTTGCGAATAGGCAAAAATCCTTTTTTGTGAGTCGCAGCCAAATGTGCCGCCAGGATAAAACCACGAGACTCAATGCCTGCAAAATAATCTACCTGACCTAAATCAACATTTTTCACCAATCCATTTGTAAGAGCATTTTTATAGCATTCTTCACTACAAAAACCAAAGTGTTTTTTATATTCCTCTTTACTGGCAATAATTCTTGCATTACAAGGACTATAACGACAGTTTTCACAATTATTAGTAAGAGCATCAGAATACAAACATACCCCGATGGTTTCGTGAGTATTTTCATCTCAAACTTCACAACTTACTCT
>JABWCO010000197.1 GCA_013360185.1 Bdellovibrio sp. | reverse complement strand
GGAGTGACCTCCCAAAATTTCATCACCTTTTTTGGCAAAGCGACTTTTTCTTCTTCACCCTCGCGGGCGTACTCGTATAGCTTTTTGCCTTGAACCTTGATAGCGGAATAAATCGGCACCTCAAGTTCCATCTCACCCTGCAAGGCTGTAGCTGCTGCCAACACTTGGTCCCGGGTGAGGTCGACGGGCCTTGTTTCCAAGGTCTGTCCTGTCACATCCAAAGTGTCTGTGCGCAGTCCGAACTGGGCACGCACGCGATACCCTTTGTCGCCCTCTAAAATATACTGGCTTAGTTTTGTGCCTTCATTGATTAAACATGCCATCAAACCAGAGGCCATCGGATCTAAAGTTCCCGAGTGCCCCACGGCTTTTGTGCTTAAAATACGACGTAGTTTGGCCACGACATCATGGCTGGATATACCAGACGGTTTATCCACCAGAAGAAGGCCGTTAAATTGTGTGTTATTCGTCATCCGACTGATCTTCGTCCTTAGAATCTTTTCCGGCTGCTTTTCTTTCAACATCCAGATCATGCAGAATACGTTCGACTTTTAGAACCTGCTCTGTGGCATGATCCGTATAAAAAGTCAGCTTAGGACAATAACGCATTTTAAGTTCTTTACCGATGTAGTTTTGAATTTCAAAAGCGCGCTCTTGCAACAACTCTACGACTTCTTCTTTTTGCTCTTCAGAACCTAAAACGCTGATATAAACTTTCGCGGCGCGCAGGTCCGCAGGCATTTTCACGCTGGCCACCGTCACCAAGCCTGGCAACGGTGTCTTAAAACCACGAATCAAAAATTGCGCGATGGTCGCTTGAATTTCTCGTTCAACGCGAGCGACCCGGCGCCCATCACCCATATTCTTCATTAGTTAGATCCTAATTCACGTGCAACTTCTTTTTTCACGTAAGCTTCCATCATATCGCCGACTTTAACGTCGTTATAATTTTCAATGCCGATACCGCATTCGTAGCCCGTCGCCACTTCTTTCGCATCGTCTTTGAAACGTTTCAATGAAGAGATCTTACCTTCGTAAACAATTTTATTTTCACGCAACAAACGAATCATGTTGTTACGTTGAACTTTACCGTCAATCACGAAACAACCTGCAATTGTTCCCACTTTAGGAACAGTGAAGGTATTACGAACTTCGGCACGACCCATGACTTCTTCAACAACGTCAGGGCTCAATAGACCTGCCATTGCGGCTTTCATTTGGTCGATCAATTCATACACGATCGAATAAGTTCTAACATCCACGCCCATTTGTTTCGCTTTAGCTTGTGCGCCTAAGTCCGGACGAACGTTGAAACCAAGAACGATACCTTTTGCAGTATTCGCCAAGACCACGTCACCTTCGTTAATGCCACCCACGCCAGAGTGAATCACACGCGCTTTGACTTCTGGAGTTGAGATCTTCGACAACATACCATTGATAGCTTCTAATGAGCCATGCACGTCTGCTTTTAGGATGATCGCAAGCTCTTTCACATCGCCAGATTTAACTTTTGCAAAGATGTCCTCTAAAGACATTTTCGCATTAGGCGTTGTCGCCGCTTTGTCTGACTGTTCTTTTCTTAATTGAGAAACTTTGTTCGCAGTGTCTTCATCTTTTACGATATCAAACTTATCGCCTGCTGCTGGAACTGCTTCCAGACCTAGAACTTCCGCTGGAAGACCTGGCCCGACTGATTCAATTCTTTCGCCTTTATCATTGGTCAAAGAACGCACACGTCCACGCATATTGCCGGCCACGATGTACTGACCAATAGAAACTGTTCCGTCTTTAACAAGAAGAGTTGCTACAGGTCCTTTGCCTTTTTCCATTTTCGCTTCGATCACAAGACCTGTGCCCGAACGTTTTGGATTGGCTTTAAGTTCAGCAACCTCAGCAAGAAGTTTTACTTGCTCAAGAAGCTCTTTAACGCCTGTTTTCTTCAAAGCTGAAACTTCACAGAAGATCGTGTTTCCACCCCATTCTTCTGGAACGATTTCAAGCTCTGTCAATTGTTGCTTAATACGATCTGGATTCGCACCTGGCTTATCCATTTTATTTACGGCCACGATAATCGGCACTCCTGCAGCCTTTGCATGGTTGATGGCCTCTTGTGTTTGCGGCATCATACCGTCGTCTGCCGCGACCACGATGATCGCGATATCAGTCGCATTGGCACCACGCGCACGCATTGCTGTGAACGCTTCATGGCCCGGAGTATCTAGGAAGGTAATCAAAGCACCATCTTCCAGCTTCACACTGTAAGCACCGATGTGCTGAGTGATCCCGCCGGCCTCACCTTTTGCGACATCCGCGTTGCGAATAGCATCAAGCAAAGAAGTTTTACCATGATCGACGTGCCCCATAACGGTCACGACGGGTGGACGAATGATTGTTTCTGCTTTCAAGTCACCGAATGCTGTTTCTTCAGCTACGGCATCCGCAGTTTTAAATACGTTTTGTGCTTCCCAGCCAAATTCCGGAACAATCAAAGCGATTGTATCGAAATCCAAATCCATATTCATTTTCGCCATCACACCATTTTGCATCAAAACTTTGATCAATTGAGGAGCTTTAAGGCCCATCTCCATTGCCAAGTCGTTCAAATTCATTGTGTTGTTAACTTTCACCACACGCTTGTGCGCTGAAGGAGTTGTGATTTGCGTTTTCTTAGCTTCACGATCCATAAGATTTTTCTTTTTCTTAGGCTGGAAGACCATCTCACGCTTACGGAATTCCACCGCATTGAAGCTGGATACAACTTCTTCTTTTTCTTTTTCACGCGCATTTACTGTTGTGGTCGGCGCTGGAGCTGCCGGACCGAACTTTTTACGTTTGTCGAAATCTCTTCTAAAGTCCCCTGTATCCGGCATCGGTGCTTGAGGTTCCGAAGCTGCCACAAACCCTGTACGGATGTTGCGTGTTGGAGCGCCGCCAGAAGGTCTGTTGAAACCACCTGGACGAGGAGCAAAACCGCCACCCGCGCCACCTTGACCACCACGATCCCCACTTGGAGTTGGTCTTTGATAACCGCCTTGAGGACGTTCAGAACGCTGAGGCGCCTGAGACTGAACCCGAGACAGATCCATCCGACCGATAATATTTCTTTTCACTGTTGTTGCTGGAGTTGATGAACTCGCAACGCCGCTGGTTCCCACGACCACTTCCTTCTTACGAGCTGGCGGAGGTGGCGTCACCGGAGCCGGAGCTGCTGCTTCTTGTACGGGCGCTGCCGCAGTTTTTACTGCCACAGGCTCTGGTTTTACTTCCACAACCGCCGGAGCTGCTTGCGGAGCTGGAGTTGCTAATTTTTCTTCAATGGGAGCTGCAGCTTCTTCATCCTCTGCGGCCACTTTTTTAATTACAACACGAGTTGTTTTTACAACCGGTGCTGCGTCCTCTTCGACTTTCGCCTTAGGCGCTTCCACAGGAATTTCATCTTTTTTTCGACGAATTACTGGGGCTTTTACCGCCGTGCTTGCTGCTTCAGCTTCTGCCGCAACAGCTTTCTTTGGCGTCACTTTACGTGTTGCCGTTCTTTTCGGTTTAACTTCATCAGAGGCTTTTCCGCCACCGCTAAGTTTAATTTTAATTTGCTCAAGAACTTGGGGATCTAACTCCGCCATATGACTTTTTACAGGCAGGTTCCACTCACGGATTTTATCCATGAGAGCCAATGGGGTCATCCCAATCTCTTTAGCAAATTCAAAAACCTTTGGATTACTCACTCAGTCTCCCTATTATCTTTACTCTTCAATCTCGTCGCCGCAACTTCCACTAACTCATAAAAAGGCGCCCACAGGACGCCATACGGTTTAGTTTTCGTCAGCTTCTTGAGCATCAAGTTTTTTCAACTCTTGCTTCAAAAGCATGTCAGCTTGGGCTTTTGCTGACACATTTGGCTTGCTATCTTTAGCCGCCACTGGAGCCGAAGGAATCGCAAGACCTTCTGCTTCGTACTTCGCGACCAGAGCTTTCGCTTCGTTCGCTAATTTCTCTGCTTTTTCTGGATCATCATAACCAGGAATTGTCATCAATTCTTCAACTGGCGAATTCGCAACTGACTGGAACGAACCAAAGCCAGATTGGAAGATATTTTGCGCCATAGTTTCATTCATACCCGGGATCAACATCAAATTAAAGATGGATTCCGCCGTACGGGATGCTGCCGAAGTTTCAGAGATGATATCCAATTTCCACGTCGTCAATTTCGCTGCTAAG
>JABWCO010000196.1 GCA_013360185.1 Bdellovibrio sp. | reverse complement strand
CCCTTCCCAGTAATGCCCTCTGTCCACGTCTTTTTTAAATTAAGATCCACCCCAGAAAGGCCCGCATCTGTTGAAAAAACTTTTTGTCCGGAGTTATTGATATGCCAGGCGTATTCCAAAAACGGATCTAAACCCGTTGCATTCCCGCGGGCTGCTTCAAAGCCACTTTTTGCGCAATTAGTGAAAAAGACTGCCGTCACCAGACTGCAGCCGACCAGGGCGATAAGAACCTGCGTTCGACGACTAATATTTTTCATACTGTCGACTCAATATCTCTGGCTGAACTTCCGCCACACCAGGTTCGCTTCTTAAGAATTCCTTAAGAGCCAGCAAATCAAAGGGCTCTTTGCTTGCGGTCACATAATAAGTATTTATCTGCGGAAACTCGTTCACGATTTTTATTTCTGGGATTTGCGCCAAAACATCTGCTGTGACTCCGCTTTTTAAAACCACTGTGAAAATTCCGGTAAGGACTCCCACCGTGTCTAAACGGGTGTCGATAACAACCAGAGGGCGGCTTGCGGAAAATTGCACAGCACTGCCCGCCACGCCGTCTTCGACTAAATAGTAGCCGTTCACTTCACCCTTCACATTTTTCTGGGGACGACCATCTTTCTTTAAAACAGCTGTGACGCCGGCCCACACCTTCCACGAAGTCTCCGCAAATAAAGCAGACTCAGCAAGTTGGGCGTTGTGGGTGTCCGTTATTGTTCCACGCGCTTGCACTCGGGCAGGCGGCACTTCACGCGGTGGCATTTCTGCGACCGCAGTTTCACGACCCGGCTTACCTGCGGACCCAGCGACTGAGTTTTGAGATTGTTGCCGTCGTTGCGAGGACGTCGCCTCCGGTTCTTGCGACAGAGGTGCAGGAGCTTGTTCTTTTGACTTACGCAAAGTGTTTTGCCAAAGAATAAAAGCGGCCCCTAAAAGTACAAATAAGATAACCAGATTTCGACGTGTCATGAGTTTCTATTTTAACCAGGAAACGTGGGGAAAGTATGGAAGGATCTAGCAATCTCAACTTGGTTCAATACCTAAGTCCAAGATTAAGACTGCCAGTCGCGGTAAAAGCTAAGCCTGAGACTCGCTTAACTTTAAAAGTGTGTGAACAGTTTTCTTAAGTTTTTCAACGTCGAAAGGTTTTTTGATGTAATCATCAGCACCAATTTCAAACGCTTTTTTCATGTCTTCTTCTGAAGCTTTGCCAGAGACAAAAACCAATGGAATTTTCTTTAAGTCTTTATGCTCTTTTAAAAGTTGCGCAAGCTCAAAGCCATTAACCCAAGGCAGGCCCACATCCATAAGAATTAAATCAACAGGATGGTCATCTAAAGCTGTTGAAAGCTCGGTTCCATCCGCTGCAAGCTTGGTTACATAGCCTTCATTTTCTAGAATGCGCTTCATTGCCAAGCGCATTGTTTCGTCGTCTTCGATGACCAGAATAACCTTAGGATCTAGCTTCTTTTTCGCCTCACGAAATGAATCCAAAGAAACCACATCTTGTCCGGCGATGCGGGCCTTGGTCATCTTTTCGATTTTTTGCACTAAATCCTTGGTGTTGATCTTTTTGTCCTTCATACGTCCCTTAGTGAGAAGCCTCTTGAGCTTCAAGCCATCTTTCAGTGTCAATCGCCGCCATACACCCTGTACCAGCAGCTGTGATTGCTTGGCGATACACGTGATCTTGCACGTCCCCTGCCGCAAACACTCCTGGAATATTAGTATAAGTGGTATTTGCCTGTGTGATCAAATAGCCAGTTTCATCCATGTCTAGGACGCCCTTAAATAAATCTGTATTCGGCTTATGGCCAATGGCTAGGAAAAGCCCCGTTACCGGAAGTTCTTTGACAGTGCCATCTACCAGATTTTTAATTTTAGCCCCGGTCATACCCTTGCCATCACCCAAAACTTCGCTGACTTCAGTATTCCAGATCACTTCGATCTTTGGGTTGTTCATCGCACGATCTGCCATGATTTTTGAAGCTCGGAAATGATCACGACGGTGAATCAAGAAAACCTTAGAGGCAAAACGAGTTAAAAACTGCGCTTCTTCCATCGCTGTATCGCCGCCGCCCACCACCGCAATTTCTTGATTGCGGAAGAAAGCTCCGTCACACGTCGCACACGCTGAAACACCACGGTTCGCGTACTGTTTTTCAGAAGGTAAGCCCAAGTATTTTGCGCTAGCACCTGTTGAAATAATAATTGATTTCGCTAGGTGCAGTCTCTCTCCCACCCACACCTTGAAAGGACGCTGAGAAAAGTCAACTTTCGTCACATTACGAGTCAGAAAGCGTGTTCCAAAACGCTCGGCCTGCTTACGCATGACCGTGATTAAATCGGGGCCCGTGATTCCATGATCAAAACCGGGGAAGTTTTCAACTTCTGTGGTGGTCATCAACTGTCCGCCGGCCTCTTCACCTTCGATCATGAAGGGTTCAAGGTTGGCGCGCGAAGTATAGATCGCCGCAGTTAATCCCGCAGGGCCTGAACCGATAATAATGACGTTTTCAATTTTTGTATCTTGTTTGCTGGTTTCGCTCATAGAATCCTCATGAATTGGGCTCAAATTAGATTTTTTAAGGCTATCACAACTAAGAACCTGGAACATTAGTTGTTTGCGCATTTTGGACTGCGTCAGCTACAATGAGCCATGCCCTTAATTTCGTTTAAAAAGAATCACGTTTCTTTTGAGGTGGCGCCTGGCGCAAACCTGATGAAGTCTCTGCTTGAAGCTGGATTGCCGGTTGCTTCCAGCTGCGACGGCGACGGAGTTTGTGCAAAATGTAAGATTCAAATTCTAGAAGGAGCTGAAAACCTTTCAGCCGAAAACGACACCGAACAATTCTTAAAAGAAAAAAACAACCTGGCTAAAAATATCCGCATCAGTTGTCAAACCGAGGTCCACGGAGACGTCAAGGTCGACGCCTCCTATTGGTGATACCGATCATACTTACGGATACTTGATCTCGCCTTGCACGAATTTATCCATATATTCTTTTTTTACTTTAAATTTCTGGGACTCAAAGATGTCCTGCATTTGCACTTCAACAGTCGGACTTGCTTTGATCGACAAATCACCTTTTAAAGTCGTCAACATCCAGCGCACAGCCCAAGCTTCAGCAAAGTCGTCCATATAGTTTGAAGCTGCGTAACTTGTAACAAAATCAGACTGCGCCAGCCCCTGATAAAAAGGCACCATCTCGGTTTGCAAATCCATGCGATTTACACAGTTGTAAAAGCATAATTTACTGCGACCCAAAAAGTCTTTTTCTGGTTTTGCTGTACGCCCGTCTATCCAACTGATATCAGTCCACGACCCAGGCTTTGCATACGGCTTACACTTTTCAAAATAATCCTCTTCACTTTTAATGTCTTGCTGCATGCAATCTTTAACGCCGAACAGTTCCTCGTTGATGCTGTTTGCAAAATCCAACATGTGACCAAATTCATGCACGACGATGTCTAACAATAAGCTGGGTGGTTTTTGGCCATCAAAGCGTGGATACGGAAGTGGTGTGGTGAATTCTTCAGGAATCGCTACGAAATTCAATTGCTCTTTCCAACTTGCCCACTGGGGCAGACTAGGATTTGCTTCAAGAACGCTTTTGCGCACGCCCATGATTGCCCCAGGCAGTGCCGTCACCTGGCCGTCTTTCATAAAGCGCAATAGGCTTGCGTAACCGGTCGCATAGAATTCTTGTTCAATAAAAATTCGTCTTAAGGAACAGAACATTTTTTGATTGATCGGGTCTAAGGCATCATAGATGTCTTCAAAAGACTTTTGATATTTTTGTTCACCACCAAGACAGGTACGCTCCAAGGGATTGCCCCAACCCTCTTGAGGCTTCACTTCACAGATAATTTGAGCGATGTGAGCTCGACAATCCGTGGGATGAACCCATTCCTCTGGTGGTGGGGCGTCGGCCACGGTGATGGCGAAGGCGTCAGGGCTGCCACCAATAAATTCAACAGTAGCAGTTGATTTTTTTTCTGAGCAAGATGCCAACAACACGCAAGCAAGAATAGCGCCGACAAAAGACTTTAAGTTCACACAACCCCCCTCGAAGTTATTTGAATTTAAACTTTTTGTAAGCGCACCATGTTGATTTTGATTCCCTCGCGCATAAAGATCTTTTCAAACGCTGTTTGGAAATTTTCCGCGTTCATTTCTGAATTATGCAAATCCTGAGTTTCAAAAACAATTTTGTAAGGGGCTTGACGGATTT
>JABWCO010000195.1 GCA_013360185.1 Bdellovibrio sp. | reverse complement strand
GGCCAACTGTTGGCTTTGCAGGTCGGACGTTTGAAAGATCAAGGAACTGTCCAGCCAGTGCAAATTTCTATGGCGAAAATGAACAATGTGGCCAAGGCTTTAGAAATCGCCAGAATGGCTCGGGATATTTTAGGTGCCAGTGGAATCACCTATGAATACCAAACGGGTCGGCACATGCTAAACTTAGAAAGTGTGAATACTTATGAAGGCACTGAAGACATTCATCGCCTGATCATTGGACATCATATCACCGGGATTCCGGCTTTCCGGTAACGGCAGTGCATTTTTTCGCTTCGATGGTTTTTCGGACAGCGGCATAAAAATCGCCGCTGTCTTTTGTTCCTGAAAATTGGGTCAGTAAATTCCCCTGTTTATTAAGAACAATAAAGTGCGGAAGCACCTTCAAATGAAACTTCTTCCGCGTCAGATTGAGCCGATCTTGAACCACGGGGAAATTAATCTTATATTGCTTTGATATTTTCTTAAGGCTTTCATCGGACGTATCTAAAGCCACGCCGACGATTTCCAGTCCGCAGGACCGATATTTCGAATACAGTGAAGTCACCGTACCCATTTCACCTTTGCAGTAATCACACCAGTCCGCAAAAACAAACAGCACTGTCATCTGAGTTCCTGAAGACGAGGTATAGCCCAGCGAAGAAAGTACGGAATATAAATTTTCATTTTTACTTATACTTTGAATTTTTGCGACGGAAGAGTGTCCGCAAAGTATTAGCATCGTCAAGAGCACTTTAAAAATAGAGGTCTCCACTTTTTTTGTATTTCTAATCTTGCGCTAGGATGTCTTTGTTATCGTAATCTTAAATCGGAATAAGAAATATACACCCGGCGGTTGGATTTAAGCAGGGCCAATTTTAGCCGAGACTATTTTTAAAACATAGACAAGCTAATTCGTATTTTGCTGTGATGAACTGATGTGCAAAGGACATGGTATGAGAAAATATCTGATAGTTCTGTCAGTTTGTTTGAGTTCGATTTCCTGGGCGGCAAAAAGCGTCGACAGCAATGAAGAGGCCGAGGTGACCACCGGAGGCGACGAACAATGGATTGTCCATAGCGAGAGCAATGGGACGGCGGTGGTCTCTTTGCCGCCCGGGCTTTCGCGATCAAAAATTCGTTTTTCTCCCAGAGTTGAAAATGGCACTGTCTTGGTGTACCCGCGGCGCCGAGATGTTCTGACTTTGCCCAATCCGCAAATAAAGATTAATTTGGCAAAGGTACGGTCTTTTACTTTGGAGTCTAATGATCAGGATGTCAGAGCTTTCTTAGCCGAGACTTTAAAACTTTACTATGTGGCGTACCAGGAACAATTTTTAGCAGCTACGAAAATTGATGGCCGCTTTAGTCCCTTAGAGCCGATGTTGAGTGTGGCACTTTATGATGTGCAAAAAATGTCTTTAGATAAAGTCATCGCTATTGAAAAACGCCTGTTGAGTTTTAAGTCAGCTCTGGATTCGGAGGCCGCTCGGTTTTATGCCCACAACTATAATGTCGCTTTGGACGTTCATAATTTAAATAAGTCTCAAGAGCAAATTCTTAAGAGACTGCAGCAGCTAGAGACCGGCAGGTACTTCGGTAAAAGTTTAGTGCCAGTAAAAGCAGAAACGCTTTTGAATATCAGTGCAAAAAACTTAGAAGTGCTGTTGTTTGTAAGTTTAGCTCTTAGCCTGATTTCGATTGGTTTGGTAGTTTCTGAAAGAAAATCCAAGTGATCCCATCCCCAGGGACCTAGACGTCGCCTTGGGGTCAGTTTTTTTCCATTTGAAATGCCAAGGTCGAGTCCCAAGTAACAAGATTATGAAAGTTATCCTGGTGCCCAGATGAATCATTTTTACCCAGCACCCAGTTTAAGTCGATTTTTGCATAAGTTATGTCTGGAGTTGCGAACTTTTCCTCTAAGGGAGTCCTAAAGCGTCGTGTGTATTCGTGTTGATCTGACTTGTAAGTACTCATGACGTGATTTTTATAGTGTTCAAAGCCTGTGAACTTATACGTTTTATCTGAAAAGTGATATCCGGCATTTCGGTACATATGGCACTTTATGTAATATTCATCCAGGTTGTATTGCGAGCGCCACTTTTTTGGATCGCGCAAAAGAGACTGTACAAACGACAGGTGAAAGAACGAATAGTAGAGTGCGGGAGACTCTAAAAAAAAGAAGGGACGTAAGGGGCGGTTCATCTTGTGAGAATATCTGTGGTAACTAAAGTAAAGCTCTTGGGGCAGGGTGAGGCGAATTTTATCATTCCCGCCCACGACGATGCGGGGTGGATTCCACGCGCAAACTGGAACGCCGTCGAGTTCTAAAAAGAGCCACATGTGCACAGCAAGCATCGGAGAGCGACATTCGGTGGCATCACAGATTTCAAGAAACTCTTTAGAATTATAGAACCGATCAAGATCTAAATTCTTTTCTATCCAAGACAAACCATGCCGTCGACAAGCCTGTCTTGCGTGGTGAATATCAAATTCATTGTACCCCCCGCTGAACACCAAGAGCACGGGGCAAAAGTCGACCCGCGCTCTGACAAAACTCTCAAGCATACATTCGCTATCAACTCCACCGCTCAGGCAGAGATAAATTTTATTTCCAGCATAGTAAGCCGCAAGATCTTGCGCGGCTTTGATCGCTTCATTTAGAGGCGAATTCAAAGGGGCTGTGGGCGTGCCAATACTGATGGTGGCGATATTCTTTTTAGAGCCGAGCGCATCGCCTATGATGTACGTCACATTCAGATGATCATTTTGTGTCACTTCCTGTGGCAAAACTTGCTCCTTACTTATGAATTTGCTAAATTATATTTTAGCATATTGGGGGATTGTCAAAATGAATAAATTAACCCGACGTCAGGTTCTCCTGGGTGGACTTGCAACCAGTGGCCTTTCTTACTTTGATAATCACTTTCGCGATATGATCTCGATTCTTTCCCACGTGGATCCTGGGATTTCTGCAGCGTCTCCGGCCATCTCTGTTAGCCCCCATCTGGTATATTTTTTTGGAGACGAAACAAATTTGAATATGGATGTGCGTTCGTTGTTTGCTTTGACGGGCGTTCAAGCGCAAGCCGTCAATATCATCACCTCCGCACAACTGCGCAACTTAAAAGCAGAAAAGTTTTTCTTTTTGGGTGGTCAACCTTTTGGTCCCTCCGTGGAAGAACGTCTGAAGGGGGCCTCCAAGAATCAAGAAGAGGCCGATCGGGCGGCGAACGGATCAAATTACGATCTAATCTATTTGGGAAGTTTTAATAACTCGTATGGACGTCTTTGCCGAGGTGATGGAAATTTTGCGACCTCCCTAGTCGGTGCAACGGGGACGCAGACGGAGCTGTTGAAATCTTTGGAATGTCGCACCTTTTCTGATTTAAGCACAAAAAATGTTCTGTCCGAGGTGGCTCTAATTTCAGATGCGTATCCGCACTTTTACCATCTCTTAAAGTCTCCCCTGAAGCAGTTCGATCGTTATCTTATCGATCGGGTGACGCGATCTTCAGAATCGGTGTACCTAGTCCTGGCGAAAAGCGCTGATAAAAGGAGCAACGAACGTTTAAAAGTCGCCGCAGAAAAATTGGCAACAAGGTACAGTCAGCGACAGTTGGCTCGGGAGCAAAATTACCTAGATGGAATAAAAAAAGTGCTACCTGTGGAACCAGTGCAATTGCCCGAGACTGCTTATGAACACTTCTGTCGCCTTAAGGCCGCTTCGCGGCTCCACTTAGCATGATCGACGTTAAGGTGCGTTGTTGGCGGGGGTTTAGGGCCAGGTAGCGAGAGATTTCATCGTCATAGAAGTCGTCGCGAATCAAAAAATCTATTTTTAAAGCAGTTGCTAACAGCCACAAACTTTGCGAAAAATGGCCCGCTTCTAAAAAAAGCAAACGAAAACTTCGCAATCCATATTTTTCTAAAATCGCATCCACTCGGGCCACTAAAAACAAGACTACCGATACATGATCTGAAACTTCTGAGGCATAATTTTTTGCTAGGTTGATGTTCTCTGGCAAGGGACGGAGAAAAATCAGATTTTGACTTCCGGCTCTCCAATAGTAAATCCCCGCATCCATGTCCACGGACTTTAAGCACACCACATAGGCGTCGATCGGATACAGAGCTCCGGCAGAGGGGACTCCCATGCGATCTCGAGTTGAAGCCAAACAAGGGGCGAGCAGATCGGTGACTTCCTTTTGCGCAAGGGGGGCGTTGTGAAAG
>JABWCO010000194.1 GCA_013360185.1 Bdellovibrio sp. | reverse complement strand
TAGGTGGTCATTGTGGCCAAAAAGAACCACTGAGTCATCACCTTTTTCCGGAGTGACTTTGAGTATTTGCTTCATTAAACTTTCCCCAATCTTAGAGTCTGTTTGAAAAGTGCAACACTCCTCTGTTGGTTTTTTCAAACAGACTCTGCAACTGACCTGACTTAAGGAGAAATTAGTCATGGAACACAAGATAGAGCCCCTTTATGATGGGCCTCTTTTCAGAAACGCTATTCAAACTCTTGAAGAAGCCGCAAAAATTATCAATTGTGACCCGAACGTTTTAGAACGTCTTAAACGTCCTCGTCGCTCCATCACTGTTTCTGTTCCGGTGCGCATGGACGATTACAGTGTTAAAGTTTTCACTGGTTACCGCGTGCAATATTCACCAACACTAGGCCCCTACAAAGGTGGCATCCGTTATCATCAAAATGTCGATCTTTCTGAAGTTGTGGGACTTGCGGCTTTGATGACTTTTAAAAACTCTGTTTTAGGTCTTCCTTTGGGCGGAGCAAAAGGTGGTATCACTGTTGATCCCACGAAACTTTCTCGCACAGAAAAACAAAACCTGACGCGTCGCTATGCTTCTGAAATTGGTCCGTTCGTAGGACCCACCCAAGACATTCCAGCACCTGACGTGGGCACAGATCCACAAACTATGGCTTGGTTCATGGATACTTATTCTCAAGAAAATGGCGGCTTTGCACAACCAGGCGTTGTGACCGGCAAACCAATTGAAATCGGTGGTTCATTAGGACGTAATCATGCGACAGGTTTGGGCGTCGTTTACGTCGCCGAAAAATCTTTCGAAGTTTGCAAGATGAGTATGAAGGGCGCCTCTGTTGCGATCCAAGGATTTGGCAACGTGGGTTCTTTTGCAGCGAAGTTTGCTTACGAACGTGGCGCGCGTATCGTGGCCGTATCAGACGTTTCTGGTGCGATCTTCAATGGTGACGGTTTAGATATTCCTGAAGTGATGGAATACGTGAAAGCTCACAAATTCTTGAAGGGCTATCCAAAAGCAACAGCCATCACAAACGAAGAATTGCTTGAACTAAAATGTGACGCTTTATTCCCATGTGCTTTGGAAGGCCAAATCGACGTACACAACGCCGAAAAAATCCAAGCTAAAATCATCGTTGAAGGCGCCAACGGCCCTGTGACAAATTCAGCGACAAAGATCCTTCATAAACGCGGCGTCTTCATTGCTCCAGACGTTATCGCCAACGGTGGCGGTGTGATCGTGTCGTACTTTGAATGGGTTCAAGACACGATGTCTTTATTCTGGGACGAGCATGAAGTGGACAATCGTTTGAAAACGATCATCACAAAAGCTTTCGACAAAGGTTACTCTTTGGCAGCAGAAAAAAATATCGACCTGCGTTCTGCAGCGATGGCGGTTTCTGTGCAACGTCTTGAAAAAGCAATGTTACTCAGAGGCTTATACCCTCGCTAAGGCGCGTTTACGTGCAGGATGTGACACCTGGACTTCTTAAGTAAACCCTGGTTACTTTTACCACCCAAGTGGGCTCATGATCTGAGCTCACTTGCTTTACCGCTCTACTCTGTTCTTCACGGACAAAAAACTCCGCACTGGAAAAGCTTTACCTGGAAAGATCTTTATTTCGCAAATCCACTCGGGATTGCCGGCGGCGTTGATAAAAATGCAGAGCATTTGAAAGAGTGGTGGTCCTTAGGCTGCGGCTTTGTCGAAGTCGGCACGGTCACACCTCGGGCGCAAACCGCAAACCCTGGCAAGATCATGGACCGCGATCTAAAACTGCAAGCGATGTGGAATAAGATGGGCTTTCCCAGTCATGGCGGGGAAGAAACGTTCTATAATATCGCCTCTTACGCCCCCTACTATCGCACTCCTATTTTTGTAAATATCGGCAAAAACCGACACACACCAAATGAAAGTGCTGTGCAAGATTACCTTTCATTGGTCGATCAATTCCGCCCGCTAGCAGATGCTTACGTGGTGAATATTTCAAGTCCCAACACCAAGGGTCTGCGCGACTTACAAAGCAAAGCTGCGTTGACAGACCTAATGGGCCCAATCATTGATCGCGTGTCACACTTTGAACCAACACCCGTTTTAGTGAAGCTTTCCCCGGACCTGGGGGAAGAAATTTTGGCCGAAACTGTTTTGCATTGCCACTCTTTGGGCGTAAATGGTTTTGTGCTGACCAACACCACCCTGTCGCGCCCAGCAGGTTGTCATTTTCCTGCAGAAGGAGGGCTTTCAGGAGCCCCCCTAAAGCACTTATCGCAGCGCGCACTCAATGTCGCTGTGCAAAGCTTAGGCAAAAAACGCGATGGACTGCTTTTAGTAAGTGCCGGCGGAGTTCTTACGCCAGAAGATGCCTTTCAAAGATTGCAAATGGGCGCAGATCTTGTTCAAATTTACTCTGCCCTTATTTTTCATGGACCTCAGTTTTTCCATGACGCGGCAAGAAGGTATAATGACGGAAACAGCTGACGCAGCATCAAAGGCAAAAAAGTCCAGAATCCGCAAGGGTCATTGGATTCCTGTGGTCGCGGGCTTTTTGCGTAAAGACGGCAAAATCCTGGTCGGGCAACGTCCCGAAAACAATTCCTTACCCGGTCAGTGGGAATTTCCCGGTGGCAAAATTGAGCTGGGCGAAACTCCGGAAGAAGCTTTGGCCCGTGAACTTGATGAAGAGCTGGGCATTCAAGTAGAAGTGGGCGAATTGAAATTAGCCTGCACTCATTCCTATGGGGACGTTGGTATTTTGATTTTGTTTTACGAAATTCTTTATTGGAAAGGCGAACCCCGCGCCAAACATCACATGATGTTAGAGTGGATTCACCCGGAAGAGCTAAAACATCGCAATATTCCTGAAGCCAATCGCAAGATCCTAAACCGTATCTATAAAGCCTTGGGGCTTGAATGGCCAAAATAATCCTGGTCAGTAAAAAACTGAATGCCACTTCCTGGCAGCTGGCGAAGGCGCTTAAATCTCAGCAACACGAAGTTATTCTGCTGACTAGTTATGGTGAAGCTCCTGAAGAAGACACCGATGGCATTGAGCTGATGAGCTATTTCAAAACTTGGAATCTTTTAGAAGGCCTGCGAATTATTCCAGGCCTTTTTGGTTTGCAACCGCAGATTCTGCATCTTTTGCTTGAAGAAGATAAAATGAATTTGGCGCAGATGGTGCTTTCGACGTTTGCGAAGTCTCATCCGACCTGTGTTTTGACGACCTCTCTTTTAGATATTCGGCGTGGATTAACACGCAGAAATCCCGTGCGTTATTTAATCGAAGAAAGTGACATCATCACCTGTCCGACCGTTGAAGCCTTAGGACAACTGCGGGGTTTGGATGTGCGATCGATGCGCCAAGGCCGTGGTATTTTGCCTCCAGTTTTAGGCTTAAAATCTGACTCTTCCGATAGTGAAAGCGAAGATGGCCATGAAGATTTGTTGGAGCATCTGGCCGCCGCGCCCTATGTGGTCATGCCTTTTCATGAACCGCATTTTGATGCCGACGGCAGCGCTTTTATTCGTATTCGTACAATCGCACAAAAATATAAGGTCGTTTTGTGGGGATCTTATTCCCACTGGTCCCTGCGTGACCGCAAGAAATTTGCGGCCTGGATGAAGGCCTTTCAATGTGAAAATAATTGGATCGTCACCGGAAATATCTCAGCCAAAATAGGACAAAAAATCCTAGAAAAAAGTACGGCTTTTTTCTTAGCCGGCCAGAGCTTTAACCCTGTCGAGATCACCGAATACTATATAAAGGCTATTCATGGTCACTGTGTTTTAGTACTGGACTCGAAACAATCCAGCGTCCATTCCGACCTTTGGAAAAGCACTGTAAATTGCTGGATTCTAGATTATGAAAAACTGCAAAAAGACCTGGTCAAACTTCTAGCTAAGCCCCACCTGCAGCTGCCAGAAAGTATTTCTGCACAGCTTTCCCAAGACCGACATTTAATTGATTCCTCTTTGAACGAACTCAATCGTCTGTACAACAAGGCTTTAAATCATTTAAGATAAAGCTGTGTTAAAGAAAAATCGCCTGCCACAAACTTTAAATATTTGTCTGACGTCGCATCGTTTTCCGATTTTAAGTCGTGCGACGGACCATGGTTTTTTGTGGCCGATCGCGCGCGGCTTGGCCAAAGAAGGGCATAAAGTCACCGTTCTGGCGGCGTCCTCTCCATTAAAAAAGCCCGAAGTGGTACGTGACGGAGTTCGTGTTTTCTTTT
>JABWCO010000057.1 GCA_013360185.1 Bdellovibrio sp. | reverse complement strand
ACGGAGATCGAGCCAACAAGGGGAAATGCATGTCGTATTTTATTTGATAGCCCAAAAAGCGAGCCACGCTAACCTGAAAGGCCATGCCCCCGGCTTGTTGGAAATAAATGGCAATCAACCAATAGACACCAAACCCTAAATGCAACCAGGGCAGCTGCTGACCTGAAACTTGGCCCGGCAAAGAATACAGATTCTGCCAAAAGTAAAAGTTGGCGTAACCAAAAAGTAAGATCAGCGCCAGACCCCACAGACCGATGCCCAGAGTCTTTAAGTGCTGCGCCCCCAGATCCGTTTTGCTTTGGTGAAAATAGCCATACAAGAAATACTGAATTTGTCCTGGGAAAATAAAAAAAATGGGGCAAAACAAAAACTCGAAATAATCTGCAATCGAGGCGTAGTTCTGCCGGTTGTAAATTCTGCGATCAACAATCCAGGCCACAGTTCGCATCATCATGCAGGTCTTAAACAACAATAAAGAAAACAATTGCCATTTTGATAGTGGTAAAGACGTTGAATAGATGATCGTCGGGAAATACATCAGAACTGTAACTGCAATCAAAAAAAAGAAGGTGACAGTTTTCTGCCTCGGCAAGCGGCGTTCTAGCTCAAAAAGAATTCGGTGTCCTGCCAATAAAATTGCCGCCAATTGCCAGTGCACGCACAACAATGCAAAAAAAACGAGATAAAGAGCCACCAAGGCATACTGCCGGTACAGCGTGTTTTTTATACGGCTTTGCAACAACACGAAGAACGCACAAGCAAAAGGCAAAAGCCCCAAGGACGTCCACCAAAAGCTATCAAAAAAGGTCGCCATTTGCACAGGCATGTACCGCGACACTTGGGCACTTAAGATATAAGCGGCCCCAGAAAGAACCAGCAAAGACAGGCCGTTTTTAAAAGATTGCCATACCTTCAATTTATTGCTCCCGATACACAAACTCATCATGACGATAGTTGCGAAAAACGTAGGTGTCGCCGTGATGATCTTTTATATAATTTGGAACAAGAACTTTGCTTTCTCCCAACTCATTGAAAACGACATAATGGGGCACCGCAAGTCCCGAGGTCCAGCCACGCAGAGCTTCTAAAATCTCGAGTCCCTTATCTACTGGCACTCGCAAATCCTGCTGCTGCCACAAAAAATTACGAAGAGTGTAAGGACGAACCCGCATCATCAAAAGTCGATGATTCAACTGCTGAACAGTTTGCGAAGAATCATTTAGGTCTTTGATTAAACCCATACGATTACTCAAAATAACCCCGGCATTCGCCAAAGCAGCACAGGCATCAAAGGCTTCCAAGGTGCATTCCGCGGGATGCTGAAACTCACAATGAACAACGATTTGGCCTGGGAATTTTTCAAAAAGCGCGATGGTTTCAGAACGCAATGCGCGAGGATTTTCTGAGAGTAGACGCCCTTGAATATTGATAACTTCCTGCTGCGTTTTTTGCGAAATTTTTTTAGTTAGAACTTCGTCAGACTCATGCAAATGAATGTCTGAATTTTCAGGTTGATAAAACAACAGCGAGCTCACAACTTTTAGCTGCGGACAGGCGGAAACCAGTCCCGCATAGTAACTCGTGTTATCAGTATGAATTGGCGCCGGCGCGAATTTATTTCTAACCATACATATCACCTTAGAGTAGTGTATCCTTTTGCGTCAATGTTGATCTCAGTGGGGTCTCAGAATACTATATTGTTGTGAGGGAACTTTTGCGTGGACGCGTTTTTCTTTTATCTCGAAAATCTACGGAAAGAATCTCTGAATCAACAGACGGGCTCTGTGTTCTTGCGCCAATCAGCGGACCTGTATTTTCATCTGCTGGGCACACAAAAGCCCTTGCCCCAAGAACTTATTGATTCCGCAGACGCTCTTATCGCAACCCGCCCTGAAGCCCCCGAAGATCATTTTCACTATCTATGGCTTCTGAATGCGCGAGCTCGGTATTCTTGTTTTATTGAAAAGAATTATGAACAGGCGCTAGATCTGGCAGCCCGAGGTCTGCGTCATAGTGAAGCTCTTTTAAATGCGCACTTTGACGACTTCGACTTAGAAAAAAAAGCATATCCTTTAGTTACGGCTCTGGTCTTTGCGCGTATCTTCGGATACCAAGAAGATTACCGTCGAGCTCGAGATTTAATGCAAGAATTATTGGCCTTTATTGAAGATACAACGCAGAAGTTACCGAGCTTTCCCGACGAGATGCAGACCCTGTTTTCCACCCACCGGGACTGCTTTCGAAAAATATTATCCCATGAAACCAACCGCACCTACTTTAGAAATAAAATTCAGCACAGCCTTAGCAAGCTGTCACACTATGAAAATCGCAAACAATTAAAGACCTTGTGGCAAACTCTAGAGAGTCTTGCGGCAGCACCGACCCAACAAAAAGCCTTTATTGATGCCGACACTCTGCGCTCTTTGACGTGGCAAGAAACGCGCAATGCCAGTCAAAATCTGGCGGCGGAAATACTCCGCCATACCACGGACAAGTCCTTCGTTTTAATTTGCACCGGACAAAATTTACTCTTCCCTGTGAGCCTTTTTGCATGTTGGGCCGCGCGAGTGACACCTCTTCTAATCAGCGAAGACTGCACTGCTTTGGAATTTCAACGCATTTGTAAAGTTCTCGGAGAGAATCCCACCCTGTTACTGCTAGACAGTGATCTGCCCGCAGATAAAAAAGAGCGTATCGCAGGATTCTCAAAGCCCCTGTTTGTCACGGCCTCACAGCTCAACGTCAACCCCGCCGCTGGACAGATATCGACCTCCCCGTCTGAGTTGGCCCTGGGGATTTTCACTTCGGGAACCAGCGATTTGCCAAAACTAATTTTATTTACGCACGAAAATTTATACCGTTCGGCGCAGATTGAATTCGCTAACGAACCTATTCTTGACCAAGCCATCGTCGCAAACTTGCGGCCTCATTTTACTTCTGGCGGGCTAAACACATTGTGGCCTGGATTACTGGGAAAAACCTGCCATGTTTTTTCGGATAAAATTCGTCGTCGTCCTATCGCTCGCTATCTACAAGATTTTATTTCAAAATATAACTTACAGCTTTTAATCACGTCTCCGGCCTATCTTCAGTCCTTAAGCGAAAGTCTAGAGGACACCAGGCTGAGCTTGCATCCTTTGCCCACTTATTTTGGCGGCATGTCCTTAGACGAAAAAACTGTGCTTTCACTTTCCCAAAAAGGTTTGCACCTTTTCATGCGGTACGGGATGACAGAGGTAGGTCATATTCTTTGTAAAATCGACGCGTCAACACCGCGTGCGACACAAAGTGTGGGTCCCGCGTTTTCAAACTTTCATATTAAAAGTCACAATCGTTATATTTCAGTATGCAGTCCGGGTGTCGCAGATTTCAAAATGCGCGAGGGACGCCTGGTGCCCCTGCGGGTTGGCGAATGGTTTCCCACGGAAGATCAGGGAGAAGTCACGAACCATCACGAAGTCCTATTGCAAGGACGCGAGCACTCGATCATTTGCGTTGATGGGTTTAGATTTCATGCTCGGCAGGTCGAGTCCACGATTATGAATTTAGCAGAGGTGAAAGAGTGTTGCGCAGTCGGTGTACCTGACCCTCGTCATGGTCAACAGCTCATCGCTTTCGTGGTTGCCCGCGAGAGCGTCAGTGCCAACGATGAGGAGAACCTGAAAAAAAGTTTACAACTGTTCTTGCAGCAAAATATTTCAGCGCCTTTGCGCCCCAGTAAGTATATCTTTATGGCAGAACTGCCGCGGATGCCTAACGGAAAAATTCACTTTTCAGAGTTAAAAGCCCGAGCGGAAAGAAAAGATTAGCGAGTATCCGATCCACAAAATTGCAAAAGTGAGAACTCGTCCCAAGTATTTGTGCTTAAAGAACACTTCAAATTGAACCTGACGCGAAAGATACTCGGGCACAATAATCATAGCCATAAAAACACCCGTCACCAAAAAGCCCACCTGCCAGGGACGATCTTGGCGAAACGGTTGATACCCTAGCTGAGTACAGGTAAAAAGAAAATATAACAACACGACGCTAAGAATTTTAATTAAACGTGTGCTTTTTTGATAACGAAGCATTGTGGTTAGAACCGGACGTACAATGATTTCGAAAATATATTCTCGAACATAAAAGTGCATACGCTTCCAATAGTCCATCGGCGAAGACGCTAGCCATGGTTTATCCATGTCAACGACCAGATCATAACCTTGTGCTCTTAACAGAGAAATCTGTATAAAGACGTTCGCCGCGTGAAACACGATGGCCGTCACGATACTGATCAGTCCCCCGATAATGGAATGAGACCATCCACCCACTTGGGGCAAATTCATAAAATAATAGCGCTGCAATACGCCGTATGCCACCAACAGCAAAAGCCCATTTAGCAATAAGAGCAAACACTCTCCAAGTTTTTGATTCTTGCGGGGCTTATGGACAGCAGAGTCAAGAAACCGTTTGGGGGTTAATACATTGAGGTCATTGGTGAAAAAGAAAAATACAGGGTTAAAAAAATAATCCAGAAAATCTTTGTAACTAAAAGAGTATTTATAAATCCGCACGCTCGTAACCCACGCTAACATCTTTAGTCCCCAGGTGACATGAATCATCAACCACAACCACATCCAAGGTGAAGAGTTGCGCAGAAATAAAAATCCGCTGGAAGCAACACCCCCACAGACGAAGAGATAAAGAAGCACAGACGCCGTTTTGCTTTCCTTACGAAATTTGGTTGCTGTAAAAAAAAGCGCACTGAGTGTAATAATCGTTAGGGCTAAGAACACATTCTGCAAGGTCACCAGCACCGCGAGAAAATAAAAGTATCCGCGATAAACGGTGGGTACAAAATAACCTATCAAAAGAATTCCAGGAATATACGCCAGCCAGTGCACAAAATGAGGCGTCTGCGAGGTGCCGAAGGCCGATGCATACAATAAAGTTGGGCTTAAATAATACTGAAAAAGCCAAAGTATCAGAGCTTGGATTGCAAGAATAATAAAACCATTTGCGCTCTTCACTTAAAACCTCATGTAAATAAATGCCTGGCTTTTAGAAACAGCAAACACGATAGTTAAAAAACACAGACTTAAAGAATAAAAAAGCAACGTGTAAAGGGATCTTTTTTGCAACTTTTCCGGGGTCTGTGACTCGAAGGCCAACATCACTGCTGTCGCGATAAGACAAATTGGGAAAATGGGATTCTGCGCCGTAAAGCCCACCTGAAGGGGTGCAAAAGTGCCATCCAATTTGAGCAGATTTAATAGCATTGTTTTTAGTTGCTCTGCGGATTGCGCCATAAAAAACAAAGTACTTAGACTCATAAGAAAAATCATCATCAAGCGTTGTACAGCCACATGACGAAGAGGTCTCCACCCACGAACACGGAATTGATAATAGAACGCATAGAGAATCGTCCAATATACAGACCACAAAAAAAGTTGCCACGAAACCGCATGCCACATCCCAATCAGCAACATCACAACAAAGGTGGCAATATGAATGCTCTTGGTTTTCAACATCACCGGAACGTAAATGTGCTGCCGCAACCAAGAAACCAATGTGATATTCCAACGCTGCCAAATTTCTGGCACTGACTTGGCTAGGTAAGGGCGATCAAAGTTCAAACTTAAATCAACGCCTAAAAGCTTGGCAAAGCCCCGAGCCATATCCACGTAAGAGGAAAAATCACAGTAAATCTGCAGCAAACACATGAAAAAGAAGAACCACAACGACAGGCCATGAAATAAATCGGCGTTGTTATTACTGCGATTGGCGAGATCATAAAGTCGATCTGCGATTACCAACTTTTTAAAAGCCCCTAGCAAAATTAAAAACACCCCTTCAAAAGCTTTATGGGTATTCCATACTTTCGCAGACTTTAATTGCGGCAATAAATTCTTTAATCGCTCAATCGGCCCCATCATCGTGCAAGGAAAGAAGGCGGAAAACAGGTAAAAATCTTTAAAGCTTTTCACTGGCTGTTCTTCGCGACGTAAAACTTCCAAAAAATATCCCAAATTTACAAAGGTATAATAGGAAACACCAATCGGAATCAAATATCCGGGAAGCTGCGTGGCTTGCCACTTATGGATAAACACAAAAAGAAAATTAAAGACCACAACCCCGACGGCCACCACCACCGAGGTCTTCCTGGATTTCTCGACGTTCAAAGCCGCCGTGTAATTGATTGCCGCAGAAAGAAGGTGCAGAAAAAAGAAACGCCAATCAAAAAAAAGAAAAAGTGACCCATTCCCCAATAGAATCAAATACTGACGATATTTATCGGGCAAACACCAATAGACATATAGAAACATCAAAGCCAGTGCTAACAAATATACAGTCGTCATAAGTCTTCTATAAAACGCTCTTGTGCAGGAGCAAAACTTAAAAAATTCATAGGACTAAAAGAGGCACCATAGGACCCACAGTTTTCAAAAATCACCCAGTCCCCCCTTACCAATCGAGAAAGCGCCAAGTCCACGGCCAAAGTATCAAGAGCATAACAACTTGGCCCCACTAAGGTGACGGTTTCTAGCGATGTATCTTTTTGCTTTTGAAAAACTTGGGTTTTATAGTTTCGTCGCAAAATCTGTCCGACGCCACACACGGCCATGTTATGGCTAAATCCACCGCCAAGAACTACAAATCGTTTGCCTTGGGACTCTTTAGTATAAAGCACCGGCGCCGCGTATACACCGGCCGGTCCAGCGATGAACCTTCCTGACTCCACAAAAAATTTTGCAGCCTGCAAGACGGACTCTTTCCGGGCTTCCGTTAAAATCTGCACCAGCGCTGATTTTAACGATGTCATTTGCAAAGAAGATTGACCCTCGTAATAGGGAATACCAAAACCTCCGCCCAGATTGACCATATCTAAAGGCTGCGTCAGGTGCACACACAGACGTAATATCGCAGCCATAGTCAGCGCAAAATTTTGCTCCAATATCTGACCGCTTAAAATTTGTGACTGGGAAAAGACATGCAGTCCCACCAACTTCACATGACTGCATTTTTTTAAAATAGCAAAAAACTCTGGCGCCTGGTCTTCGTCAACGCCAAATTGCGAACTTTGTTTATTTAACTTTTTACCCGTTGCCGACACTGACAGCTCCGGATTTACGCGCAAAGAAATAGACGTAACAATTTTCAGCTCGGTTGAAATCTGATTTATTAACAAAAGCTCTTCAACCGACTCTACGACGATACTCGCGATTCTGCTGTGAATTGCTAAACGCAAAGCCTCTTCAGACTTTCCTGGACCGGTGAATTCGATGTGTTCAGACTTAAACTGAGCACGCAGGGCGACCTTAAGCTCATTTACGGAAGCCACGTCCGCACCGACGCCTTCGCTTTGCAATACCTTCGCCAGGCGCTCATGCGAGTTTGCTTTGAAAGAATAAAAGATTCCCATCTCTTCTGGCAGGGACTCTCTTAAAGCTTTCACCTGCGCGCGCAATACTTCTTCTGAATAAAGATAGGTCGGTGTCTGCAAGGTCTGCAACTTTTGATAACTCAAGTTTTTCAAACCAAAACCTCCACCTTTAACATTTGCTTTAGCTGCATGCGATCGACCTTTTGACTGACCGTGCGAGGCAGTTGCGCAAGCACTATCACCTTATCAGGAACCTTAAAATAAGATACACGCTGTTGCACCTGCTGCAACAGCTCTTCGCTCGTAGCTTTTGTGTTTTCTTTGAGTTCAACAAAAACACCGAGGCAATATTGCCGCCAGTCACCCGCCGGTGCCTCAATGCACACCGCAACGGCTTCATGCACTGACGCAAAACTTTTAAAAATTCCTTCGACTTCACATAGGTGAAAACGCTGTTCAAAGCGTTTCACGACGTCATCGCTGCGGCCCTTTAAAAAAAACTTGCCGGCCGGATCCACTTCAACCAGATCCTTGGTTAACACTCCCCCGTCAGCATCGAAGGCCTTTAGGGATTGCTCTGCCTGAAATAAGTAGCCCAGCATGGTCGTGTTTCCGTAATGAACCAGTTCTCCCTCGGGCGTTACTTTAATGCTGACCCCCGAAATCAGTCTTCCCAAGTCCGCTGACTCTGAGTCATTTATAAAGGTCCGAAATGTCTCTGTCTGCCCATAGGTTTTTAAAACTTTTGTGCCCGGAAAAACTCTGCGGAGCTGTAGCTCATGCGAGCGACTTAAGGCCCCGCCTGAAATTGTTAAATAGCGCAGGTTTGTCACAACAGGTTCAGAATGGTTCTTTAAAAAATCAATCCACACCAAAGGCGTGGCCGTTACACCAACAGCTCCGGTATTCTGCAGAGCTGGCAAAAACGGGGTTACGGAGCGGCTTTTAATAAATAACGTGCACCCCACACACAAAGTACAAAGAACCTGATTTAAACCAAGATCATGGGAAAAAGACAGACAGTTGAAAATTGTGTCTTGCGAAGTCAAAGAAAAATCTGCGACTTCGGTGACAGCCCTTTGCCATAAATTTTCGGCCGAAATCATCACGGCCTTGGCTTCACCAGAAGAACCCGAGGTGTGCAACAGCCAACGCAAGCCAGAAGGCGCTTCTTCATTCTCTTTAAGAGAGTTTAGAAAAATCAGCTGAAGAGGAAGCGACGAGTTTAGCAAAGCAGAAATATCTTGAGAAAATCCCTGAGAGGGCTGATTCAGCCACCGACTGGAAATAATCGCATGTGGTCTGACCTTATCAATGACAGTGCGTAATTCGTCCTCAGATATTTTTACATCTAAAAAAAGTCCGACGGCTTCACAACAAAGAAGACTAGCTAAAATCGCGGCAGAAACGGCACCACGGGGAAGGATCACTAAAACTCGCGGGTACTTATCCACACCTTTATCAACAAATATTGATTTAATGCGGTCAGTTATATCATCTAAACGACGATAGGAGAAGTTCGTGGTTTCATCGACAAAAACATTTTTGTCCGGGTACTTTTGCGCACTTAGAAAGAGACTCTCTTTCCAAGACGTCATAAAGGGCCCACTTTACCCTTTACGAAATTTTCGATAGCGACAATGTCTCGAAAGTTATTCTCTGCAAGATCGGAAACCTGGATGTGAATGGAAAAAGTTTTTTCAAGGTGTGTTACCAACGTGTAAATTCCTATGGAATCTAAAATTCCAGAGTCAATAAGCGGATAGGTTTCCGTCAACGTCTTTGGTAACGACCCAGAGTACACCGGGTTATCTAATAAGAATTTAGTGATATTTTCGCGAACCGTCATGAATCCTGTTGCCCTTCATTTTTGCTCTTTCTATTATAAGGGGACATAATAGAAATGAGCAATACCTCTCGTGACTAAAAAAATATTTAAGTTCATACTAGCTCCCATTCTTGTTTTAACCTTCCTGATTTTTATTCTGGAGGTGGGTTTTAGCGCACGCGCTTGGCTAGAAACTTTGTTCCACGCAAAAAAGGACACAAAAAAAACTCAAGTCTTACTGGTCGGCGACTCGATCCTAGGGTTTCTTCGTGACCGCAATTCTATCGCCTCTCAAGTGATGACGGAGCTGCAAAAAATTGCGCCCGATCAGTTTCAGTTCGAGGAAGTTTCTTCTCCGGCCTTGCGCTCCGGAGTTGCGATTGAAAAAATCAAAGAGCGCTTTAAGACCACCTCTGCAGATATTGCTATATTGATGATTGGCAAGAGTGACTATCTAAACCAAGCCTCAAGAACTCTGACAACACTGAGTCGCTTTCGTTCCTTCCGCCTTTTGGAGGCCGCCTATTGGGATCTACGCAGACGCTGGCGCATAATTCGCAATCCCCGCCTGAAAAATCTGGCGTCAGAAGCGCAAACGGCTTGGGATTTAAAAGCCGACAATCGTTTTGCCGAGGCCGTGCCTATTTTTGAACGCGTCTTAACCAATGGCTACGATCACAGTCGTGTCATCCGTGGTTTGCACGAAGGGTATATAAAAACTCATCAATACGCTCGAGCGATTGAGTTTTTTGAAAACTACAAAAAAAAATCGGCTCACGGTGCACTGATCGAAAGTTACATACCCGTTTTTAAAAGCCTCTCTGGAGGGCTGAAACCCGACACCACACCGGCACCACTCGAACTAACTAACAAACCCCAAAATCGCGACGATCTAAGGACTTTGTTGTGGCTCGCGAAACAAAATAACGATGCCCAGAAATTTGCTGAACTGTATCGCCAAGCGGACGCAGAGCACTCTGAGACGCTGCATTCGACCTCTCGCAATAATCTTTTGGACCTTATCGAATTACTAAAAGGAAACCGCACTCGTGTTCTCCTCTTACAGTATCCCATGGATGATGTTCTCGCCCTGACGCGGATCCTTCCCGAGGAGCTGGGAAATCTGCAAATCATCGACACTCGCGCGATCCTTGAAAAAGCTGCAGCGACAGATCTTATGAACTCTTGGGATGAGGATTTAGAGCACGTTAATGAAAATGGCGCTCGTCTAATTAGCACCGAACTAGCGTCGATAATCTTAAACACCAAAAAGGGGTTGTGATGGACACCGTTGTCATAGAAATTTCAGAAGCCAACATCCCACTTAACTTTCACGAAAAAAGAATGCAAGAAATCCTAGAAAAAGAGTCTCGACAAAGTTTACACAAAACTGTAAAAATCATCGCCCTGAAAAAAGATGAACGTGTTCTAGGTAGCGCCCAAGTTAGCTTGAGCTTTAACTATCTTTTGTTAGAAAGCATTTGGATCGAAGAAGCGGCACAGAAAAATGGCTTTGGCATTCGCCTGTATAGCGAAGTTGAAAATTTCGCTATACAACAAAACTGTCAAAAAATTCTTTTAAATACGTTCGACTTTTTGCACGCACTGCCTTTTTGGCAGCGCGTGGGTTTTCAACAAGTTGGCATTGTCGAAAACTGCCCCCCTGGGCACAAACTAGTCTACTTGGAAAAAAGTCTTTAGGGTTTAAACAAGGCCCTCAAGGCACCACAATAACTGTCCTGCCACAACTTTTGCCCTGCACGCGCTTGATCCTCAGAAAAATCCCGCAGCCAATAGTGTGGAATCGCCGGTTCTTGATGATGTTCGGCATGATAGTTAATATTCAACGGCAAAAGCAGCCACATATAAATACGCGAACCGACAACCGTCCGACTGGGCCCCCCGGGTGCATCCTGTGATCGCACCGGGCCATGTTGCAAACCGCCCATTAAAATCACATAAGGTTGCATAATAAATATGACCGGCACCAGATATAACAAGACAAAATAAAGCGACAACCCAGAAGCGACAACGGCGACGAAAAGAAGAATGTAAAAAATGAGAAACGAAAGTACGTCATTACTTTTATGCAATCGCTCTGGACGCATTTTTCTCGTGAGAATTTTAAATAGGTCCGGCAAGTCGGTATAGTATTGAAAAAAAGAATAGGCATTTTTCAAGGTGATCACCTGCCACATCATGGAGCTCAAATATCGGCCAGCATTTTCGGGATACTGCACATACAGATGTCGATCCGGATCCCAGTTTTCACTGCCGACTGAACCATGATGCAACAGATGCACGCGGCGATATTTGTTAAACGAAATCATTGTCGGATAAGCGCAAAGATAACGCCCAAAAAAATCATTGAAACGACGATGGCGGCTTAAAGTGCCGTGCAAACCTTCATGGCACAATAACGACAAAGCCAACAAACGGTTGGCAATCAAAAGCGCGGAAAGTGGATAAAACCACCACGACACCGCCACCGATAAATAGACTGCGACCCCAATCACCAAAGCGATCGAAAAAAAATCATAGAAAGGTCGCCAAAAAAGAATAGGGTAAGTTCTTTGCATTTAATCTAAAGTTTATGAACTTTTTTAAGTCGTTGCAGTAATTTTCGTACGTCAGGCTCAGAAACGTCCATGGGCGGCCCCATCGTATCAAAAACTTCCTGGACTCCGCGCAAAGCATTAACGGTGTTATGAAGTCCATCTTTAAGGACATCCAACTGATAGCCCCCCTCTAAGACAAAGACCACTTTTCCGTGCGTCACTTGTCGGGCCAATTCGACTAAGTTTTGCGCCAACTCGGCCTGCCCGGTGGAGGTCATCTGCAAAAATGATTGTGGGTCTTTCCAGTGAGAATCATACCCCTGGGCGACAACAAGGATATCAGGAGAAAATCTTTTCACAGCAGGTACGATAATCTCTGCAAAGACTTTAGCATAAGTCTGATCCCCAGAGCGCGCTGGCAACGGAATATTGATCGTCGTCCCGCGGCCCTTGCCTTCACCGCTCAGCTCAAGCTTGCCGGACCAGGGCCAAGAATCTTGGTGAGTCGAAACATACAAAACTTGATCGGTTTCGTAAAAAGCATCTTGAATTCCATTACCGTGATGCGCATCAATATCGACAATCGCCACTTTGACATGCGGATGGTTGCGCTGAAGATTTTTTACCGCAACAGCAATGTTATTAAATAAACACAAACCCAACGGACCGTCACTGACGGCATGATGCCCGGGCGGACGAACCAAGGCGAATCCGGAGGCGGCCTTTCCAAGATAAACATCTTTTAATAAATCTGTCGTGACAGCCGCGGCGCTGGCGGCTGCCGAGTAAGCAAATGAGGTCACATACGGAGACCAGCGATCCTGACGATAGAACTTTTTCTGGACATCCGTGTTCTTAATTTCTTCGATATATCTCTGCGTATGAAAGGCCGCCAATTCATCTGGCGAAGCCTCACGTAAAACTTCGCGACTTTGCACGCCCGGGAAAGATTCTCGAACAACTTGCTGTAACACTTCGGAGCGCAAATGATTCTCGGACAGCCCCAAGCGAGTGTGCTTCATCGCCACAGGATTCCACGCCAAGACAACTGGCTTTTTTAAAGGGTCTTGTGATGAAGATGACGTTGGTAAAGATTGACACCCCAAGCAAAGAGTTACCAGGAACCAGAGCTTTAATGTTTTTCGCAGCAACATAATCGATTATTCCTCAGGCTTTAGAATAGCCTCAAATAATGCCACTTAGCTACGAGTATATAGCTGGACTATCGACCTTGAAGATTTTTTTTTAAGACCTTGCCCCCGAGGGTTCTAGACTGACATTTGCGTCGGCCCTTGATAAGATCTTCCGGTGATCAAACTAGTCAAAAGCACTTTCAAATATTTACTGTTCTTTGCTCTGGGCGTGATCGTTGCGACCTTGATTGGCGTCACTGGGCTTTCTTATTACGCAGTCGATCAACTTTCTAAGGCCACTGCGAACAATCCCGAACCGAGGGAACATAAAAGGCGGGAAAAAAAAGTCGCGCCAGAAAGCGAACAGACCTTCCCGAAAAAATTAGACGTCAACCCCAACGTCAAAGAAGTCGTCAAGATCAGTTTGACCTACGAACAAGAACTTGCGCTTATAGATCGTTTAGCAAAGGACGTGCAACGGCACAAAGCCCCTGACATCTGCACCACCCTTTGCAATCCAATCCACCTTGATTTAGAGCGCCTTAAAGAAGAGCGCTCCGAATATTTATTCAGCTACTATCAACAAGAGGGACGCCGCGCTTTAGAAGACCCCCTGTTTCTTTTGAAGTTAGAAGAAATGGGATTCTTATCGCGTATGTTCCCATCTTCACTGCGGGATTTACTAAGGCAAATTGAACAACTCAAGCTGCAGCCGAATAACGAAAAACAAAAATGGCTTTTGGCAGCCAAGGGGCAGATGACCGTCTATCGCGAGATCGCCAATTTCTTTTCCGTGAAAGACTCATTTTCAAAAGACGAAAAACGTATTCAACACCTACGAAATTTAATCAGGCGCTGCCAGCAAGGTGGCCAGCCCCAAAAAATTGTTAACGAATGCCAAGAAGAGATGACGAACTAACTTGCTCCGGGGACCTATTTCGACTACGACTAAATCCTTATGGGTCACGGTGTTTCACGTTCACAAGTTTCATTCATGGTTCTTACCTGCATTTTAGTAATTGGGAACCTTTATTACAATCAGCCCCTGCTGGGTATTTTATCACGTGAGTTTGGTGTTTCCGAAAAAACCGTCGCCCTGGTTCCAGCCCTGACCTTGATTGGCTATGCGATTGGCATTTTATTTATCGTACCTCTCGGGGATCGGATTGAGCGTCGTCGCATGATTCAAATCAGTCTTTTTGCCGCGGGAACTTTGGCCCTTGCCTTGCCATTCAGTCCAAACTTTGTGGTCTTGTGCGCCATCAGCTTCATTCTTGGCTTCAGTAATATTTCGGCGACGACGCTAATTCCTTTTGCCGCGAATCTAGCCCGCCCGGAAGAACGCGGTAAGGTTGTCGGCACGGTTCTTTCGGGAATTTTGATCGGCACTTTGTTAGGACGCGCGCTTTCGGGATTTATGGCAGAACACTTTGGCTGGAAAACGGTTTTTCTTTTTTCTGGTTGTGTCAGCTATGCTTTAGGAGTTTTAACTCCGTGGGCCTTACCCACATCAGAGCCACATTTTAAAGGCACTTATCGCGAACTTCTTAGCTCCACCTTTCAGCTCATTCGCGATATCCCGCGTGTGCGCGAAATTGCATTGATGGGCGCCATTCTTTTTGGTTCGTTCTCGGCCTTTTGGACCACGCTCACTTTCCTTTTGGAAGCCGCGCCCTTTTCTTATTCACCACAGACCATTGGGCTTTTCGGAGCCCTAGGAATGATCGGCGCTCTTGCCGCCCCCATGGCCGGACGCTACGCAGACAAAAAAGGCACGGCTGCGACGATCCGCCTGGGACTTTATCTTGCGATGATCGCATTTGCCGTATTGGCTTTGTCATCTACCTGGGTGGCAGGAATTATTTTGGGTGTTTTGATTTTGGATTTGGGCATCCAAATCGCCCATATCTCCAATCAAACTCGTCTGTTTGAAATCTCACAAGAAGCGCGCTCTAGACTAAGTTCTATTTATATTTTCTGCTATTTTGTGGGCGGCAGTCTTGGAGCAGCCGTGGGCTCCCAGCTGTGGAGCTTCGGTCGCTGGCCCGCGGTAAGCCTTGGAGGCCTGTTATTTTGCGTCCTAGCCGCTGTGATCTTTAAGCGTGGTCAAAAACTGAGCACGCAAGCACATATTGCCTCGCATTAGCCTAGCCGCTCCCCTTACAGATCTTTCATCCTCGATGCCGCTGTGCTAGTCTCGTGGGCGTCATTGAGGTGTACATGAAAATAGCAGACTTATCCGCTCGCAACGAGTTTATTCCCCGTCATATTGGCCCGACAGATTCTGACATCCACGAGATGTTAAAAACATTGGGCTTTCAATCTTTAGATCAGATGGCCGACAAAGTAATTCCGGCGCAAATTCGCACGAAGCATGAATATGCTGACGTGGGCGGTGGAGTTTCTGAATACGATCTTTTGAACAACCTAAAAAAAATGGTTTCAAAAAATAAAGTATTTAAAACTTACATCGGCATGGGTTACCACGACACGATCACGCCGACAGTAATTCAAAGAAATATTTTTGAGAATCCAGTATGGTACACAGCCTACACTCCATATCAGCCAGAAATTTCCCAAGGTCGCCTGGAAGCTCTTTTGAATTTCCAAACAATGGTGACTGACCTCACCGGAATGGAAATCGCCAACGCTTCATTGCTTGACGAAGGCACGGCTGCGGCCGAGGCGATGTTCATGGCGCATTCATTGTGTAAAAATAAAGCCAACGCTTTCATCGTTTCACCCGACATGCATCCGCATGTATTAGAAGTCATCGGCACACGAGCAGAACCTTTGGGTTTTGAAATGATCGTGATGGATCCGGCAAAATACGACTTCGCAAAGCCGGTCTTCGGTGTGTTCTTCCAATACCCAAATACTTACGGCACGATCGAAGACTACTCTGATCTTGCAAAAAAATATAAAGACCACGGTGCTTTGGTTGTCGCTTCAGCTGACTTATTGGCATTGACTCTTTTGACACCTCCGGGCGAATGGGGCGCTGACATTGCTGTTGGCAACTCACAACGCTTTGGTGTGCCACTCGGTTTCGGTGGACCTCATGCTGGCTTCATGGCAACGAAAGATTCTTTCAAACGTTTGATGCCAGGCCGTCTGGTCGGAGTCAGCGTTGATGCGCAAAGCAAAAAAGCTTTGCGTTTGGCTTTGCAAACGCGTGAGCAACATATCCGCCGTGAAAAAGCGACGTCGAATATTTGTACAGCGCAGGTGTTGCTAGCGAACATGGCTTCGATGTATGCGGTTTACCACGGACCACAAGGTCTTAAGAAAATCGCTTTACGTGTACAACGCCTAACAGGTGTTCTTGCTGAAGGCTTAACTAAACTTGGTTTTAATGTAGCCCCAGGTTCATTCTTCGACACTTTGACTGTCACGACAGACAAAGCTTCCGCGATTGTTGCCCAAGCGGTAAAAATGGAAATCAATTTCCGTCAGTTCGATGGCGGCAAGCTTGGCATTTCGTTAAATGAAACAACGAGTATGGAAGATGTCGACGCGATTTTAACCGCGTTCAACATGGGTGCAAAACCCGCCTTCACAGCGGCGTCTTTAGAAGCGGCGATGAAAGACATCACTGTTCCTAACAAACTGACTCGCACTTCGCCTTACCTAACACACGCGGTGTTTAACTCTCACCACAGCGAAACAGAAATGTTACGTTACATTCACGCTTTGCAAAACAAAGACCTCACATTGACTCATTCAATGATTCCCTTGGGATCTTGCACGATGAAGTTAAATGCAACGACAGAGCTTGTTCCAGTTTCTTGGCCAGAGATCGGCAAACTTCATCCGTTTGCACCGACTTCGCAAGCCGCAGGTTTGATTGAAATGATTCACGACCTTGAAAATAAACTTTGCGATATCACGGGCTTTGCAGGCGTAAGCTTGCAGCCAAACGCCGGCTCACAAGGTGAATACGCAGGATTGCTTGTCATTCGTAAATATCATGAATCACGTGGCCAAGGTCATCGCAACATTTGCTTAATCCCGTCTTCGGCGCACGGAACAAATCCCGCGTCAGCGTCTTTGGTGAACATGCAAGTTGTGGTTGTGGCTTGTGACGATCAAGGCAACGTTGACGTTGCTGATTTAAAATTGAAGGCAGAGCAACATCGCAATAACTTATCGGCACTGATGATCACCTACCCTTCAACTCACGGTGTGTTTGAGGAAGGTATCGTCGAGATTTGCAAAATCGTGCACGACAACGGCGGCCAAGTTTATATGGACGGAGCGAATATGAATGCCTTGGTTGGCATGTGCCGTCCTGGAACTTTTGGTCCTGACGTTTCGCACATGAACTTGCATAAAACATTCTCGATCCCTCACGGTGGTGGCGGACCAGGCGTTGGCCCGATTGGCGTGGGCGCACATTTAAAAGAATTCTTACCGAAGCACTCTTTGACGCCAGAAGCGGGCCCGGCAAAAGGGATCTCTGCGGTGTCTTCAGCTCCTTGGGGCAGCGCCAGTATTTTACCGATCTCTTGGGCGTACATCACAATGATGGGTGCCGAAGGTTTACGTAAAGCCACACTAGTAAGTATTTTAAGTGCAAATTACATCGCGAAAAAATTAGAGTCGCACTTCCCAGTTCTTTACAAAGGTAAAAACGGACTTGTGGCCCATGAATGTATCGTCGATGTGCGCGAAATCAAAAAAACTTCAGGCATTGACGTGACTGATGTTGCGAAACGTTTGATGGACTTTGGTTTCCATGCGCCGACCATGAGCTTCCCTGTGGCTGGAACTTTAATGATCGAACCGACAGAATCAGAACCGAAAAAAGAAATTGATCGTTTCATTGCTTCTATGATTTCAATCAAAAAAGAAATCAGCGCGATTGAATCGGGCAAAATGGATAAAGAAAACAATGCATTGAAAAATGCTCCGCACACCGCACAGATGATGATGAAACCGGAATGGAATCATCCGTACTCGCGCGAAGAAGCGGTTTATCCTTTAGAATGGTTGCGTGCCAATAAATACTGGCCAACCGTAGGCCGAGTTGACAACGCCTATGGCGATCGCAACTTGGTGTGCTCATGCCCACCATTGGAAGACTATCAATAGGAATGAAAAAGGTCCTTCTTATCCGCTTAGATAAAATCGGTGACCTGATCTGCACAATGTGTGTTGATCAGGTTTCTTTTTTAAAGGACTGCGATGTGCAGTGGGCGATTGCCAAGGGACTTAACTTTATCCCCGGCAATGCCGACCCCAAACGTCAGTATCTGGAGCTAAAAAAAGACGACTCCAAAAATTCCCTGCCTGCTCTGAAAAAGTTCTTACGTGAATTTAAACCCAACATTGCTGTAAGTTTTCAAGCGCCTTGGTGGGTCAGTTACGCTTTGTGGAGTGAGGGAGTTCCGGTTCGCGCCGGAGTTCGTTCGCAATGGCACAGTTTTTTGTTTTTAAATAAAGGCTTACGCCAACGCCGCAGCCTTGCGACTCAGCACGAAGCCGATTACAACTTAGATCTTTTGCTACACGCTTTTGCTATCGAAGAAAAAATCTCTCAGGAAAAAACACCGATCTTAAAACTTCGTGCAACAGCGAACCCGACTCTTTTAAACAAACACAACCTGACGGCCCAAAATTACATCGTGGTTCATCCGGGCATGGCTGGTTCTGCTTTGAACTGGCCGATTTCGTCGTATATCGAATTGATCGAAAAAATAAATGGGAACACCCAAGTCGTTCTGACGGGGACCCCCGCCGACGAACCTTGGCTTAAGGACATTAAAGCGTACTTTAAAAATAATCCACGCGTCTTATCCCTGCAAAATGAACTTAATGCCGCTGAACTTTTAACTGTTCTTGATAAAGCCAAAGCGGTGGTTGTACCCAGCACAGGTGTTGCACATATCGCCGCCTCCTTGGGAACTCCGGTCTTAGGTTTGTATTCTCCGGTGCGAGTGCAGCACCCACGCCGCTGGGCTGCGCGGGGTGAAAAAGTGCATATCTTTATGCCCGAAGTTTCTGATCCAGAAAATGTCGATCCAGATTGTATGGCGCAAATCAAAGTCGAAGATGTTTTAAAAACCTTGGCCTCGTTGTAAGAAATAATAAATGCAAAGACTATTCAGACACTCCCCTATGACCGAAGACTCTATCGCCAAAGCCTTGGCCCATCACAATTTAACGCTGATGGATTCAAAAGCTTTAGCTAAGTGTGTTCTGGCTTTGTCGGATTTTTTCATCCACAAGCCTAACGACGCCACCCCTTGGAACGAATCCTGGGCCCAGGTGGCTTATCTGTCTTACTTTCTGCCGTTAAATTTCACGCGCCTCAAAGGCATTATCGAAGAAGCTGATAAAAGATCTTTCTTTGCCGGCCTTGAAGACGTGATTGATTTTGGAGCAGGGCTTGCAACCGCGTCTTTAGCTCTGTCAGAAAAACACTCTTTCAAATTTCATTTAGTCGAGCGGGCTTCTGAGCCCCATCACATTATTGAAAAATACTTCCCACAGTTTAAGGCGACAGAGTGGCAACGCACTTTCAGTGCTCCGCGAATTACAAATGCCAAGAAAACTTTGGCAGTCTTTTCGTATTCTTTAACAGAACTTTCTGACCTTCCCGATTGGGCTTATCAATGTGAAGCTTTGATGTTGGTAGAACCTTCGACTCAACAAGATGGCAGAAAGCTTATGGAACTGCGCCATAAACTTTTAGATAAAGGCTTTCACGTGTGGGCTCCGTGCACGCACGAAGGACCTTGTCCGTTGCTGACTCAATCTAAAACGGATTGGTGCCATGACCGCGTGCACTTCGACGCGCCCGAGTGGTTCTTAAAAATGGAAGAGCAACTTCCAATGAAAAACCGCACTTTGACGATGAGCTATTTGTTACTAAGAAAAACGGCGCCTTTAAAAATCCAAGCGGCCCGTGTCGTGGGTGATCGCTTAAAAGAAAAGGGCAAAGATCGACAAATGATCTGTCGTGGCCCCGATCGTGAGTTTTTGGCCTGGATGCATAAGTTTAAGCTAGAGCAAGAAATCCCTCGAGGTGTTTTGATTACGATGCCTGAAGAGATCCAAAAAGTTTCTAACGAACTGCGCGTACAAAGCGAGATTGAAGTTTTATGAACTACGAAAACGAAAAACAGCCCGAACAACCACCGGTCGAAATCCCTTTAGAAGTTTTAAACGAAGAAGTTCTTAAAGCTATTATCGAAAACTTTATTCAACGCGAAGGCACTGACTATGGCCGCGAAGAAGCCGCCCTTGAAACCAAGTACAAACAAATCTTAAAGCAGTTACAAAAAGGCGATGCAAAAATAATCTTCGATCCCAACACCGAATCCACAGTCATCCTGACTGCTACACAGTGGAAACGCCTGCAAAAAACGACATAGTCTGTCATGGATGCACTGAAGCTTTTAGGTTTATGCCTGATTCCTCTTCTTCTTTTGATAACAGGGGACATTACTCTCAGCTTCCTATTCCGAAAAATTACTCACCGTCTGACCAGATTTTCTTTGCAGGCAATTTTCGGGATCCTATTTGCTTACGGGATCTTCATTGTTGCACAGGGTATTCTTAGTGAGCTTAAAGTCCCCCGGATATTATGGGGAGGTTTTTTTGACATCGCTGTTGGACTTGGCATCGGCGTTTTTATTTCTTGTGGTGCGGGCGTCGGATTCGGTTACAAACACGGATATCCTTTTTCCTGGGGCCGTTTTAAAGAAGGATTTCACTTCAGAATACTTGCCAGTATCTTCCCTGCTCTTTCAGAAGAAATTGTTTTTCGCGGTGTCATTGTACAAACAGTCAGTCACCTCGTC
>JABWCO010000056.1 GCA_013360185.1 Bdellovibrio sp. | reverse complement strand
GTGTTCTGACCACGAACAGGTAAACCTTTACGATGGCGGATACCACGGTAGCAGTTTAGGTCCATAAGACGCTTGATAGACAAGCCAATTTCACGACGTAGATCACCTTCAACTTTGAAGCTTGCTTCGATGATACCGCGAATTTTAGCGATTTGTTCGTCAGTTAGACCTTCAGTTCTCAAATCATGAGGAATGCCTACTTGTTTACAAATCATCGCAGCACGAGGGCGGCCAATTCCGTAAATATAAGTCAACGCGATTTCAACGCGTTTGTTTCGAGGTAAGTCGACACCTAATAAACGTGCCATATTTAGCCCTGCCTTTGCTTATGTTTAGGGTTTTCACAGATAACGCGAATAACGCCTTTTCTTTTAATAACTTTACACTTGTTACAGATCTTCTTAACTGATGGTCTTACTTTCATAATGTCTTCCCATACGCTTAGTTTCATCCCAAAAAATAGGGATGAAAATACCAGCAAAAACACGAACGCGGTTCGGCACGCTAACACCGATAAAACTTAAAGTCTAGAGATAAAAATAATACAGCCGTCTTATTTTATTATTTTTTCGATCTCTTTATAGACTTCTTCGGTGTCCCGATTACCGTCGAGCTCTGTGTACTTTCCTGCTTTTTTATAAAACTCTTTTAAAGGGCTTGTGAACTCCTGGTAGGTTTTAAGACGAGTCTCGATTACCTCGGCTTTGTCGTCATTACGCTGAATGACTTCTCCCCCACAAGTGTCACATTTGCCTTCCGTCTTGGTAGGCTTGCTAACGATATGGTAAACGGCTCCGCAATTTTTACAAACCCGCCTACCTGTTAGTCGATCCATCAAAATCTTCATCGGAACTTCGAGAAAAATAGCTTTTCCGATAGAAAGATTCATATTAACCAATAATTCATCTAGAGCCTGGGCCTGCGCCACTGTTCTAGGGAAGCCGTCCAAAATGAAGTTTTTCACTCCCTTTTTTAGAACTTCCTCAACCATGCCGATAACGATGCTATCAGGCACAAGTTGTCCTTTATCCATATACTCTTGGGCTTTAATTCCGAGGTCGGTCTTGCCTTTGATGGCCGCGCGAAATAAATCGCCTGTGCTGATCTGAGTCATCCCAAGTCGTTGAATGAGAAGCTCTGACTGCGTACCTTTACCGGCCCCTGGGGCTCCAAAGAGGATCAGGTTCATTAAAATTGAACCCTTCTGCTACGGATTTTTCCACCCTTCATGAATCCCTCGTATTTTTGAGTGATCATGTGAGATTGAATTTGTTGAGCCGTATCCAAGGCAACACCCACCAAGATCAACAAGCTCGTTCCACCGAAGTGGAAAGGCACGTTAAATTGAGAAGTCATGATACCTGGCAAGATACAGATAGTGCTTAGATAGATGCAACCAAGAACATTCACTCTTTCAAGGACGCGTTGGATGTAATCAGCAGTGCTCTTACCCGCGCGAACGCCTGGCACGAAACCACCATATTTTTTAAGATTGTCAGCAACTTCATTCGGGTTGAAAACGATCTCTGTATAGAAAAAAGCAAAGAACACGATCAAAGCGACAAACATGATGTTGAAGATAGTGCCTGAAGGATTCAGAGAATCCTGAAGAGCTTTCAACCATGGTGTTTGAACAAATTGAGCCATCGTAGCAGGGAACATCAACAATGAGCTTGCAAAGATTGGCGGGATAACCCCAGAGAAATTGATTTTAATAGGCAAGTGACTTGTCGGAGTTTGCATTGACTGCATTCCGCCGCCGCCTTGTCTTTGAGAATACTGAACAGTGATACGTCGCTGCGCAACTTCCACATAGATAACAGCTGCAATGATCGCAATCATGAAGATCACAAGTAAAGCCGCCAAAGCGAAACGCATTTCACCTGTGCGAACAAGTTCCCACAGCTGTTGAGCGCCACCTGGAATCGCCGCCGCGATACCAGTAAAAATGATCAAAGATGAACCGTTACCAATTCCTCTTTCTGTAATTTGCTCACCCAACCACATGATAAAGCAGGTACCTGCCGTCAAAGTGATAATAGTCATGAGTTGGAAAGGCAAAAATGCCACCGTTGGAGATGTTACAAGAGCATGTCCTTCAGGGCTTGTTGAGTTCATCAACCAGCTGCTAATACCGTAACCTTGGACAACAGCCAAGGCTACCGTAGCATAACGCGTATACTGATTGATTTTACGACGCCCTTGTTCTCCTTCTTTCTTCAAAGCTTCCAAATAAGGAATAGCAGATGTCAAAAGTTGGAAAATGATAGACGCCGAAATGTAGGGCATGATCCCCAATGCAAAAACACTGAATTGGGAGAGAGCACCACCCGTGAAGGTGTTAAATAACCCAAAGATTCCGCGACTCTGTGCTTGGAAGAACGACAAAACAGCTGTTCCATCAACTCCAGGAGTCGGAACGTGCACGCCAATTCTGTAAATAGCCAATAGAGCCAATGTGAACAAGATGCGTTTACGAAGATCAGAATTCTTTGCGATGCTCTCAATTGCAGACACTACTTAATTACCTCGACTTTGCCGCCAGCAGCCTCAATAGCTTTCTTAGCGCTTTCTGAAAATTTGTGGGCTTTAACAGTCAAAGCTGTTTTAAGTTCCCCATTTCCCAAAATCTTAACAGCGCCTTTAGATACAAGTCCAGCAGCGTGTAGAGTTTCAGGAGTTACTTCTCCAGAAAATTTAGCAAGTTGTGATAAATTGACAATCTCAAATTTGTTAGCAAACGCGACGTTGCTAAAACCGAACTTAGGAAGACGACGATGTAAAGGTGTTTGACCACCCTCGAAGCCTCTGCGTACAGTTCCGCCAGTGCGTGCCAACTGACCTTTGTGACCTTTAGTAGATGTTCCACCCATGCCAGAACCGATACCACGACCGATTCTTTTTGGAGCATGTTTAGATCCAGCTTTAGGTGCTAGTGTTTTAAGCAAGCTCATGGACTACCCCTTAACTTCAACATCGACAAGATGTTGAACTTTCATAATATTGCCACGAGCCGCTGGAGAATCTTTCACTTCAGCTGTGCTGTTGATCTTTTTTAGCCCAAGGCATTTCACTGCATCTTTTTGGTCTTGAGTGCAGCCGATCGTTGATTTTTTTAATTTTAAAACAAATATTTTAGCCATTTTTGCCACCGTTCCGACTATTAAAGCTGTTGTTTCAACTGCTTTAAGCCGTCGATTGTTGCTCTCACCGCGTTATGAGGATTACGAGTACCCACACACTTAGTAAGAATGTCTTTTACGCCTACAGATTCAAGAACTGCACGCACCGCGCCACCCGCGATAACGCCAGTACCAGGAGCTGCTGGTTTCATGATGACTTTCGCCGCACCGAATTTACCGATAACTTCATGAGGGATTGTACGTCCATCTTTCAAAGTTACACCGCTAGCAGATTTCTTTGCAGATCTGCTTGCTTTACCGATAGCCTCAGGAACTTCCCCAGCTTTACCAGAACCAAAGCCAACATCGCCGGCTTTGTTTCCAACTACTACTAGAGCGGCGAAAGAGAAGCGACGACCACCCTTAACAACTTTTGTTACACGGTTGATCGCAACTACACGCTCTTCTAATTCAGCTGCTTGAGCTTGAACTTTCTCCACACATCACTCCTTAGAAATTTAAGCCGCCCTCACGAGCGCCTTCAGCTAGAGATTTAATACGGCCATGGTACAGATATCCATTTCTATCGAAAACCACGTTCGTGATTTTCTTTGAAGTAGCTGCCTTAGCCGCTTCAATACCAACAAGCTTCGCCATTTCGATACCAGACTTGTCCTCTTTACCAAGAGAAGAAACCGCTACTAGCGTAGTGCCTTCAACGTCATTGATGATCTGAGCGTACATGTGCTTACCGCTACGGAATACGCAAAGACGAGGTCTTTCCGCAGTACCGTTGACGGTTTTGCGGATTCTGATTTTCTTTTTGAGGCGGTTCGCTTTTCTATCACTTGTATGTTTGCTTACTTTAATTTTCATACATTACCTCAATTATTTACCAGCCGACTTACCAGCTTTACGTCTGATATGCTCACCAGCATAACGAACACCTTTTGCCAAGTATGGCTCAGGCGGACGGAAAGAACGGATTTTCGCAGCTACTTGGCCGACCAACTCTTTGCTTGGGCCAGTAACAGCCAAAGCAGTTTGTTTTTCGACTTTAATTTCGATTCCTTCAGGAATATCAAAAATCACAGGGTGAGAGAAACCTAATGAAAGTTCCAATTTTTTACCAGATACGTTTGCACGATATCCGACGCCGTGAAGTTCAAGACCTTTTGTGAAACCTTTAGTTACGCCAGTTACGGCATTTTGAAGAAGCGCTCTGTAAAGACCATGCAATGCACGGCTTTCTTTAGAGTCATCTTTACGAACCAAAACGATTTTACCAGCTTCAATCTTTGCAGAAATCTGTGGTTGCATTCCGATTTTCAAAGAAGACTTCGCACCTTTAACGACAACTTCGTTAGCAGGTGAAACGCTTACTTGTACTGTGTTATCAAAAACAACGGGTGCTTTTCCAATACGTGACATATTTCACCTACCAAAGTGTAGCAAGCAACTCGCCGCCGACTTTAGCGTCTGCAGCTTGCTTACCACTCATGATTCCTTTGCTCGTGCTAAGGATGGACATACCCATACCAGAACGAACTGTCGGAACATTATCAGATTTAACATAAACTCTGCGACCTGGGCGTGAAACGCGGTCAATAGAGCTGATCACATGGTTGCCGGCTTCGTCGTATTTCAAGTAAACACGCATGATGCCTTGTTTACTGTCTTTAGCAACTTTGAAGCTTCTGATCAAACCTTCGTTAGCAAGGATTTGAGCAATACCGGCTCTTACTTTAGAAGCAGGCATGTCCACTTTTTCGTGTCTTGCTGCTCCCGCATTTCTAATCATTGTAAGGAACTGAGAAATTGTATCCATTTGATCCTCTACCAGCTAGCTTTCGTAACGCCAGGCAATTTACCGTCAAGGGCTAATGCTCTGAAAGCAATACGCGACAAACCGAATTTTCTGTAGTTACCACGAGGGCGACCAGAGATTTCACAACGTGTGATAACACGGTTTGGATTTGTATTCTTAGGAAGAGCTTGAAGCTTTTGGCGAGCTTCATGTCTTACTTCGTCAGAAAGTTTCATGTCGACAGCTTTCTCTCTAAGCTCTTTTCTGTATTGAGCGTAGCGCTTAGAAAGCTCTTTTCTTTTATTATTTTTTACGATGCTTGATTTACGAGCCAAGATACACCCCTTACTTTCTGAAGGGCATACCAAGTGCTTCAAGAAGCGCTCTGCCCTCAGCGTCGTTTTTCGCTGTTGTACAAATAGTGATGTTCATACCACGAACTTTATCTACTTTATCGTAGTTAATTTCCGGGAATACGATTTGCTCTTTCAAGCCCATGTTGTAGTTACCACGGCCGTCGAAACCTTTAGATGGCAAACCGCGGAAGTCTCTTACGCGAGGTAATGCCAAAGTGTTCAAACGATCCATGAAAGACCACATTTTTTCTCTTCTTAGAGTTACGCGAACACCCAGTGGGATGCCAGCACGCAATTTAAAGTTAGAGATAGCTTTTTTAGCTTTCGTGATAACAGCTTTTTGACCAGTGATTGATGAAATCTCATCAACTACTGTGTTCAAAATTTTTGGATTTTGAACAGCTTCGCTCAAGCACACGCTTAGAGTGATTTTCTCTAAACGAGGAACTTGCATCACGTTTTTTGCGCCCAATTGTTTCATCAACGCTGGAGCGATTTCTTTTTTATATTGTCCATGTAAGCGATTCATCTCATCACCCCTTATAGTACTTCCGGAGCTAAAGATACGATCTTAACGAACGACTTTGCTCTCAATTCTCTGGCAACTGGGCCAAAGATACGGGTTCCGATTGGTTCTTTAGAAGCATTGATCAAAACTGCAGAGTTGTCGTCAAAGCGGATGTAAGATCCATCTGGACGACGAAGTTTTGCTACAGTACGAACAACAACAGCTTTAGCAACATCACCTTTTTTAACTTTAGCGTTAGGTAAAGCTTCTTTGATGGAAACAACGATAACATCACCGATAGATGCTACCCGTCTTTTTGAACCACCAAGAACTTTTACGCACATAACTTCTTTAGCGCCAGAGTTGTCAGCTACATTGAGTCTAGTTTGCATTTGAATCATGACAGCCCCCTTACGCTTTCGCTGCTTCAACAACAGCAGTTAATGTCCAACGTTTAGTTTTGCTAAGTGGACGAGTTTCTTGGATCTTAACGATATCACCGATTTTTGCTTCGTTCTTTTCGTCATGAGCTTTGAAAACAGATGTCTTCTTAACATACTTGCCGTATTTAGCATGTTTAACCATGCGGTAGATGAGGACAGAGATAGTTTTATCCATCTTGTCGCTGACAACTTCACCTACGACTTCAATTTTACGTCCTCTAGAATTCGTTTCAGTATTCATAGTCTACCCTATCTCGCCACTTTTTTTACGATCGCCGTATTAATTTTAGCGATGTTGCGGCGAAGATCACGAATTACAAGTGGATTAGAAAGTTGACCAATTGAATTCTTGATACGCGCCTGGAACAACTCTTCTGAAAGAGCTGTCCTTTTCTTCTTCAATTCAGTTACAGAAAGATCTTTAACTTCAGTGAATTTCATATAACTACTCCCTTACCAAGAAACGAGTTTTGAAAGGAAGTTTGTGGGCTGCGCGTTCGAAAGCTTCTTTAGCTTGTTCGCGAGTCACACCATTCATTTCGAAAAGAACTTTTCCAGGAAGAACACGGGCAACCCATAGTTCTGGATTACCTTTACCGCTACCCATACGAGTTTCAGCAGGCTTTTTAGTTACCGGAATGTTTGGGAACACACGGCACCAAATTTTACCACCACGCTTAACTGAACGAGAGATAGCAATACGACCAGCTTCCAACTGACGAGCAGTTAGACGACCTTCCTCGATAGCTTGAAGACCATAGTCTCCGAAATCAAGGTTAGCGCCTCTTACTGCAAAACCAGTAGCGCGGCCTACAAATTGTTTACGCCATTTTACTCTTTTAGGACTTAACACGACCTGCCTCCTCAACTTCGCGAGCAGATAAGATATCGCCTTTATAGATCCATACCTTTAATCCGATGATACCATATGCTGTTAGAGCTTCTGCAGTACCGTAGTCGATATCTGCGCGCAATGTATGAAGAGGAACACTCTTCTCATTGTACCACTCTGAACGAGCAATCTCTGCACCATCAAGACGTCCAGAAACACGGATCTTGATACCTCTCACGCCGCCTTTGATCGCAGCTGCAATAGATTTTTTAAGAGCTCTTCTCCAAGAGATACGTTTCTCAAGTTGTTGAGCAATGCTCTCAGCGACGAGCTGAGCATCGAGGTCTGGTTTGCGCACTTCTTGGATGCTCAAGAAAACTTCGTTGGGTGTAAGTTTTTGAACTTCCGCTTTCAGTGAATCAATCCCAGTACCTTTTTTACCAATAACAACGCCTGGACGAGCAGTAGAGATGATGATTTTAATCTTCTTCGCTGCGCGTTCCATTTCAATTTTCGCCACACCCGCGTGTTTAAGTTTATCTTTTAGATATTTTCTTAAACGGATGTCTTCGTGGAGATTATCAAAATATTGCTGACCCTTCGCGTACCAGCGAGAATCCCAAGTTCTGATAACACCGACTCTTAGACCAATTGGATTAACCTTTTGTCCCACGACTATTTCTCCTCGAGTACTACGTTAATGTGGCTGGTCTTCTTGCGAACACCGAACGCACGCCCTTGAGCGCGAGGACGGAATCTTTTAAGAACTGGGCCCTGATCAACCCAGATAGCTTTAACATAGAGGTTATCTACATCCATAACCTTTTTGTATTCTGCGTTAGCAACCGCAGATTCGATTAACTTTTTTACCATTCCAGCAGTTTTTTTGTTCAGGAAAGTAAGAGTTTTTACTGCCTCGTTCACGTCTTTACCGCGAACAAGATCAACAACCAATCTTGCCTTCTGAGCACCTACTCTTGCATATTTCAAGCTTGCTTTAACTTCCATAATCAACCTCTATTACTTCTTCGCAGCAGCAGGAGAAGCTGCTTTCTTCTCGGCATGACCTTGGAAAGTTCTTGTTGGAGCAAACTCACCGAGTTTGTGACCAATCATGTTCTCTGTGATGTACACAGGAACGAACTTTCTTCCGTTATGAACCGCAAAAGTCAGTCCAATTGCCTCTGGAAGAATTGTTGAGCGGCGAGACCAAGTTTTAATAACTTTTTTATCATTTTTTTCGATCGCATTATCGATTTTCTTTTGTACAGAAATATCAACAAATGGACCCTTTTTAATCGAGCGTGCCACCTTATACTCCTACTTACGTCTCTTGATGATTGAAGAGTTGGTTCTCTTATTGTGTCTAGTTTTGTAACCTTTACATGGTTGACCCCATGGAGTTACCGGGTGATGCCCTTTACCAACACCCTCACCACCACCCAATGGATGGTCGACAGGGTTCATGTGCATACCGCGAACTGAAGGACGGATACCTCTCCAACGAGAACGACCTGCTTTACCAAGCTTGATGTTTTCGTTGTCAGTGTTACCAACTTGTCCAACTGAAGCTTTGCACACAGACAGAATTTGCTTCAATTCACCAGAAGGCATACGTACTTGGCAATATTGCTCACCTTTACCAGCCAAAGTTGCAGAAGCACCAGCTCAGCGGCAAACTTGACCACCTTTACCTGGACGCATTTCAATGTTATGGATCACAGTACCAACTGGGATCGCAGACAAAGAAAGTGTGTTACCTGGTTTGATATCGGCTTTGTCAGAAGAAATAACTGTATCACCTACATTTAATCCAACTGGAGCGATGATGTAAGCTTTAGCTCCATCAACATAAGAAATAAGAGCGATACGGCAAGTTCTGTTTGGATCGTACTCGATCGCAATAACTTTTGCTGCAACGTCAACTTTAGTTCTTTTGAAATCAACCAAACGGTATTTTCTTTTATGACCGCCACCTTGGTGACGAATCGTGATTTGACCGTGATTGTTACGAGCCGCTTGTTTCTTAAGAGGAGCAAGCAAAGACTTCTCTGGAGTTGTCTTTGTGATTTCTTTGAAATCGAAACCAGTCATTCCTCTACGACCATGAGAGCGTGGGGCGAATGTTTTAATACCCATCTTTATACTCCCTCAAAAAGAGCGATCTTCTCACCTTCAACAAGCTTAACGTAAGCTTTTTTCCAGTAAGGGACCTTGGTTAATCCGAATTTAGAATTTTTAGAGTGTCCACGGCAAACGCTAGTTCTAACGTTGTCCACTTTAACTTTAAAATTCTTCTCTACTGCAGTTTTGATATCTGTCTTAGAAGACTTCAAGTCTACTTCGAACACATATACGCCAGCTGCGTTGTGATATGTATTTTTCTCTGTAATAAGAGGAGCTTTAATTACTTGTTTCATTACGCTTTCTCCATTGAGCAACGATCTACGATTTTTGCTACAGAGTCTTTTGTGATAACTGCTGCATCATATTTCAAAAGATCGAACACATTCAAACCTTCAACAGGGAAGTATTTGAACGTTGGTAGATTTTTAGAAGCGCGGTTAAATTTGTCATTTACAGTCGAATCAACCAACACGGCTTTTGTAAGACCGAAAGCTTTCAAGCGCTTGTTAAGCTCAGCAGTTTTACCTTCAGATTGCATGCTGTCCACGATGAACAACTTGCCTTCTTTTTGAAGGTGAGAAAGCGCCATGCTCAAACCTAAACGACGAACTTTTTTAGGTAATACGAATGCGTAGCTACGAGGTTGTGGACCGAAAGCAGTACCACCACCAGGCATCAAGATAGAACGGCTAGAACCTTGACGAGCTCCACCAGTACCTTTTTGCTTAAATGGCTTCTTACCACCACCTGACACAAGACCTTTAGTCTTAGTCATGTGTGTACCTTGACGACGAGCTGCCAATTGCCATTGAACTACTGTGTGAAGAACTTCCTTTTTAACAGGAGTTTCAAAAACATCAGAAGCCAATTCAACTGAGCCAACTTTTTCTTTTTTCCAGTTTAATACGTTTACTGTTGCCATACTATTCTCTCACCAACTTAACCAAAGTGTTTCTTGCACCTGGAACTGGTCCCTTAACCATAAGAACGTTTTCAGCAGCTAGTACTTGAACGATCTGTACGTTACGAACAGTGACTGTTTCAGCACCCAAGTGACCAGGGAATTTCTTACCTGGCATTACGCGACCTGGCCATGTTCTGTTACCAGAAGAACCCGGACGACGGTGGAATTTAGATCCGTGAGAAGCAGGGCCCCCCGCGAAGTTCCAACGCTTCATAGAACCCGCAAAACCTTTACCTTTTGACTTTGAAGTGATTTTTACAAAATCACCTTGCGCCAAAGAGTCGATAGATACTTGCGCGCCAACAGATGCACCCTCAGGAAGAGATTGACGAAGTTCTTTTACGAACTGCGCGCCATTCTCGAAACCAGCTTTATTAAGATGACCTTTTTCTGCGCTGTTTGAATTTTTAGCTTTTTTTGGTTTGCAAGCTAACTGAATAGCTTCGTAACCATCAGCTTCGTTTGTCTTGATTTGTGATACAAACCAAGGCTCATAACGAAGAACCGTTACAGGGATGGCTTCACCTTGCTCATTATAGATAGTAGCCATACCTTCTTTAAATGCGAACAGGCCATTCAGCTTAAGACCTTGCTCAGAAGTATTTGTAGTTTGTGTATTTTCGCTCACAGTTTACTCCTAGATCGCCGAAAGTTTAATTTCAACATCGACACCAGCAGAGAGGTCGAGTTTCATGAGCTGATCGACAGTCTGTTGAGTGGGTTCCAAAATATCGAGCATACGCTTGTGAGTTCTCACTTCGAACTGCTCACGAGATTTTTTATCAACGTGAGGAGAGCGCAATACCGTGTAACGGTTGATGCGAGTTGGCAAGGGGATCGGACCCGCAACTTTTGCGCCAGTGCGACGAGCAGTCTCAACGATTTCTTTCGTCGACTGATCAAGCAGTTTATGATCGAATGCCTTCAATCTAATTCTAATCTTTTGACTTTGCATAAGGACACTTCTCTTCTTTTTTTATAAAGTAGCGTTTTTACTAGCAAATTTGTTAACATTTAACGTAAATATCCCATCAAAAACTTGCCCCGAATTAGCCCTTGCGGCCGTGAAATCACCCAATGCGGGGGGTTTTCTGTAGATTTGAACGTCACGAGTGCGCGATTATGCGCAACAAAAAAAAACTTGTCAAAGGGAAATATTATTATTTTCGGATATAATTAAAAGAATTTAGAAACGACCCATTTTATGAAGAACTTCCGTCTTCACTTTAGCCGGAACCACTGCATACTCAAGGAATTCCATACTGAAACTCGCTCTGCCTTGGCTTAAGCTGCGAACATTTGTCGCATAACCAAAGAGATTCGCCAATGGTGCCTCGGCCGAGATCACTTGTCCGCCACCCACTTTGGCATTCATTGTAAGAATTTTACCGCGTCGGGAGTTCAAATCACCCACCACATTCCCGACGAACTCATCAGGACAGGTCACTTCAAGTTTAAACATGGGCTCTAAAAGTTCGACGGTTGATTTGCGAACCGCTTCACGGAAAGCCAATGATGCCGCGGCCTTAAAGGCCATTTCATTGGAGGCATCTGGACGCGTTTCCACAAAATTTAAAGTCCCGCGAACCCCCAACATAGAATAACTAGCAAGAGGACCCACTTCTGCCGCCTCTTTAAAGCCGTTTTCAATGGCCTTTAAGAAGGGGGTTGTAAACTCTTTAGAGATAGAAACTTTGGACTGAAAAACAATTCCATCATGCTGAGAAATTGGATCGATAGTCAGAGAAACCTTCGCAAATTGCGCTTCACCAGCGATCTCGCGCTCGTAAACAAATTCAGCCGTGGCCGATGTTGAAATAGTTTCACGGTAAGAAACCTGGGGCTTACCCACATTTGCTTGAATCTTGTGTTCACGTAACAAACGATCCACCAAAATCTCTAAATGGAGCTCGCCCATACCTGACAAAAGAATTTGCCCTGTTTCAGGATCCGTTTTTAAACGACAAGATGGGTCTTCTTTACCAAGCTTGTCTAAACCCTGAAGCATTTTCTCTTGATCAGCAGAAGACTTTGCCTCAATCGCGACGGAAATAACTGGCTCTGGGAAGGTGATAGACTCCAATACAAGCGGATGAGAGGTTTCGCATAAAGTATCGCCTGTTCCAGTGAACTTAAGACCAACAACGGCTCCGATATCTCCAGCTTTGAGGCCGGTGATTTCTTCGCGCGAATTAGCATGCATTTTAACTAACTTTTGAATGCGTTCTTTTTTCTCTGTACGAGGATTCAAAAGTTGGTCACCCACTTTGACTTCGCCAGAGTACACACGGATGTATGTCAAAGTTCCCGCGAAGGGGTCATTGGCAATCTTAAATGCCAACGCAGCCACATTGCCCTCAAAATCCGTCTTACAAACAATTTCTTTTTCTGGTTTTGCAGGGTCGTGCCCCACGATCGGTGGAACTTCGATGGGAGACGGAAGATAATCAATCACTCCATCCAGCAAAGGCTGAACACCCTTGTTTTTGAAAGCAGCGCCACAGAATACCGGGAAGGCTTTGAGCTCTAAAGTCCCTTTACGAAGGGCCGCCTTAAGCTCTGCCACAGTGACTTCTTCACCGTTTAAGTATTTCTCCATAAGAGCGTCTTCAAACTCAACGATCTTCTCAACGACTTCAGTACGGAAACGCGCAACGTCTTCCTTCATGTCGTTAGGAACATCGGCAACTTCGAATTCACCACCCATGCCAGACTGGTTCCACAAATAGGCTTTGTTTTCCAAAAGATCCACAACGCCGCGGAAGGTGTCTTCCATGCCGATCGGAACTTGCACAGGAATGGGATTGGCATTGAGCTTTTCTTTGATTGTCCCATAAGACATCACAAAGTCAGCACCAACACGGTCCATTTTATTGACGAAACAAATGCGGGGAACTTTATATTTGTCAGCTTGCTTCCAGACAGTTTCAGATTGCGGCTCAACGCCGTTCACACCGTCAAATACTGCAATCGCACCATCTAGAACACGCAAAGAACGCTCTACTTCAATTGTGAAGTCGACATGCCCAGGAGTATCAATGATGTTGATTCTGTGATCTTTCCAAAACGCCATGGTCGCCGCAGAAGTGATAGTGATACCACGTTCTTGCTCTTGAACCATCCAGTCCATGGTGGCGTCGCCATCATGAACTTCTCCGATTTTATGACTTTTACCTGTATAGTAAAGAATGCGTTCGGTCGTGGTCGTTTTACCGGCATCAATGTGAGCCATGATGCCGATATTACGCGTGTACTTGAGATCAGCTACAACTTTAGGATCTTTAGCTGACATGAATACAGATTACCAATTGTAGTGAGAGAATGCTTTGTTCGACTCAGCCATTCTGTGAACGTCATCTTTTTTCTTAATCGCGTTACCACGATTATTGTATGCGTCCATGAATTCGCCAGCCAAACGCTTAGCCATGTCTTTTTCACCACGTTCACGAGAGTATTCAACCAACCAACGCATAGCCAAAGCTAGACGACGAGATGGACGAACATCAACCGGAACTTGGTAAGTTGCTCCACCTACGCGGCGAGAACGAACTTCGATAGAAGGCTTAACATTTTCAAGAGCTTTTTTGAAAATCGCAACAGGCTCTTCACCTTGGATTTTTCCTTCAAGTTCTTTCAAAGCACCATAGAACAACTTTTGTGAAGTTGCTTTACGACCTTGGATCATCATTTTATTTACGAATTTAGCAATTACTAGATCCTTGAAAACTGGATCTGGAATAATTTCTCTTTTAAAGGTCTTTTTACGACGAGACATTTACATTACCTCTTAATTATTTCTTAGGTCTTTTTGTGCCGTATTTAGAACGAGCACGAAGACGACCGTTTACACCCTGAAGATCTAGAACGCCGCGTACGATATGGTAACGAACGCCCGGTAAGTCCTTCACACGACCACCACGGATCAAGACAACGCTATGCTCTTGAAGGTTGTGACCGATACCTGGAATGTAAGAGATAACTTCGAAACCATTCGACAAACGAACTTTTGCTACTTTACGCAGAGCTGAATTCGGTTTCTTTGGAGTCGTTGTATAAACACGAGTACAAACACCACGGCGCTGAGGGCATGATGCCAAAGCTGGTGATTTTGTTTGGTTCTTTTGAACTGTACGCTCACTTTTGATGAGCTGGTTAATAGTAGGCACTTCTAAACCCCTTAAACAATTTTATTTCAGGACGCTGGAACTTACATTGCCAAAAGCGCCCTGGTCAAGACTTTGTTGTTAAATTTATATCCCAAAAAGGGGTGTGAGATCCCCTTTTTGAGCTTTTTACACTAATTATGGCTGAGCAGACGCCGACATACCTGGCAATGCCACGTATGAAGTATCGTCATCTTCTGCCACAGACACTTTCCAACGTTTGTAAGACGTCAAGCCAGTACCCGCAGGGATCAAACGACCCATGATGATGTTCTCTTTCAGGCCACGTAAATGATCTGTGCGAGAATTAATCGCCGCTTCTGTAAGTACTTTTGTTGTCTCTTGGAACGATGCTGCTGAAATCCAGCTGTCAGTGCTCAAAGAAACTTTCGTGATACCTAGAAGAAGAGGAGTGCTTGTCGCAGGCTGCCCACCTTCACGGTTAATACGATTATTTTCTTCGTCGAAAGCATATCTTTCTGCCTGTTCACCAGCCAAGAAGCGGCTGTCACCAGCGTCTTGGATCTCTACTTTACGTAGCATTTGGCGAACAATCACTTCGATGTGCTTGTCATTGATACCAACACCTTGAAGTCTGTAAACTTCTTGGATTTCATTTACAAGGTATGCAGAAAGAGCTTTCGCACCCAGAACCGCCAGAATGTCATGAGGATTTGTTGGACCGTCCATCAATGCCTCACCGGCTCTTACGTACTCACCTTCTCTTACTGCAACGTGCTTACCTTTAGGGATGAGGTATTCTTTTTGCTCACCCACTTCAGGAGTTACGATCACACGCTGTTTACCTTTAACGTCTTTACCGAATGTCACATAACCATCGATCTCAGAGATGATAGCTGCTTCTTTCGGTTTACGAGCTTCAAACAATTCAGCAACGCGCGGAAGACCGCCCGTGATATCCTTCGTTTTCGAAGCCTCACGATGCATCTTCGCAATAACGTCACCGGCATGAACTTCCTGTTGGTCAGTAACCAAAAGCTGTGCACCCACTGGGATTAAGTATCGCGCAGGGATTTCACGGCCTGGAAGATTCAATGTCTTACCATTGCCATCAACTAGGAACACTGTTGGTTTAATGTCAGAAGATTTAGACTCCGTGATAACTTTGGTCGCAAAACCAGTTACCGCGTCGACTTGCTCCTGCATTGTCGAACCTTCTTCGATATCGCTGTATTGGATCTTGGCAGAAACTTCGGCGATGATCGGATTCGAATATGGATCCCACTCAGCTACAGTTTGACCTTTAGTGACTTTGTCACCTTCTTTAAAGTTCAAAACAGCACCGTATACGAGCTTGAAGTTTTCACGCTCACGACCTGTTTCGTCGATAACCAGGGCAGAACCGTTACGATTCATCACTGTCAACTTACCATGACGGTTGATGACTGCATGAACGTTAGCAAGCTTAATAGTCCCATCATGACGAGTTGTATGAACAGATTGCTCAACAGAACGAGAAGCCGCACCACCTAAGTGGAATGTTCTCATTGTAAGCTGTGTTCCCGGCTCCCCGATAGACTGTGCTGCGATGATACCTACAGTTTCACCCAAGTTCACAGTGTTACCACGAGACAAGTCACGTCCGTAACATTTCACACAAACACCACGTTTAGATTTACAAGTTAGTGCAGAACGGATGTCGACCTTATCGATACCCATTGCTTCCACAGTCTTAACGTCGTTTTCAGTGAATTCGTGATTAGCTTTAACAATCACTTTATTCGTCATTGGATCAACTACGTCTCTTAAAGTTGTACGACCCAAAATACGATCGCCGATGTTTTGGATAATTTCACCAGCTTCGTAAACTGGAGTGATTTCCAAACCATCATCAACTCCGCAATCGATTTCAGACACAACTACGTCTTGAGCCACGTCAACCAAACGACGAGTCAAGTAACCAGAGTTCGCTGTTTTCAATGCTGTATCGGCCAAACCTTTACGAGCACCATGCGTAGAGATGAAGTACTGAATAACAGTTAGACCTTCACGGAAGTTTGCCGTGATCGGTGTTTCGATGATTTCACCAGAAGGTTTAGCCATCAAACCACGCATACCACCCAACTGACGGATCTGAGCCGCGGAACCCCGGGCTCCGGAGTCAGCCATAATAAAGATCGGATTGAATGAAGGTCCGACAAATTCTTTACCATCAACGTTGAATGTTTGTTTTTCGATCGCGTTCATACCTTCTTTAGCGATCTTGTCACCAGTTTGCGCCCAGATGTCGACCACTTTATTGTAGCGCTCACCATCTGTGATCAAACCTTCGTCGTACTGCTGTTGGATCTCTGTCACTTGTTTTTCAGCGTCTGCGATCATTGTCGCTTTCGCCGCTGGGATCACCATGTCATCGATACCGATAGACATACCTGCCGCAGTTGAATATTTGAAACCAAGTTCCATGATTTTGTCAGCTAAGATACAAGTTGCTTTTGCACCCGCAAGACGGAAAGTCTTGTCGATCAAAGCCGCAATTTGTTTCTTATTCATGTTCACGTTCACTTCGTTGAACGGAACTTCTTTAGGTACGATGTCAGACAAGATAGAACGACCTACGGAAGTCTCTTGAACTTTTCCGTTGATACGAACTTTACAAGCCGCTTGCAAGTCTACAAGACCTGTTTCGTAAGCGTATTGCGCTTCTTGAACACTAGAGAATGCCTTACCAGTCCCTTTTGCACCTGGACGGATACGAGTCAACCAGTACAGACCCAACACGATATCTTGTGATGGATTGATGATTGGCTTACCGTTGGCAGGAGAAAGGATGTTGTTCGTCGACATCATCAAGACGCGAGCTTCAACTTGTGATTCCACAGAAAGTGGAACGTGAACCGCCATTTGGTCACCGTCGAAGTCGGCATTGAACGCTGTACAAACCAAAGGATGCAATTGGATTGCTTTACCTTCATGAAGTACTGGTTCAAAAGCTTGAATACCAAGTCTGTGAAGAGTTGGTGCACGATTCAAAAGAACTGGATGTTCTTTAACGACGTCAGCCAAGATGTCCCATACTTCCACAGTCTCTTGTTCAACCAAACGTTTTGATTGTTTGATTGTCGCTGACAAACCTTTTTCTTCAAGTTTGTTGTAAACGAAAGGTTTGAAAAGCTCCAAAGCCATCTTCTTAGGAAGACCGCACTGGTGAAGTTTCAACGTCGGACCTACAACGATAACCGAACGACCAGAGTAGTCGACACGTTTACCTAATAGATTTTGACGGAAACGACCTTGCTTACCTTTCAACATATCAGAAAGAGAGCGAAGAGGACGTTTGTTTGGACCGGTGAAAGTCTTACCGCGACGACCATTGTCTAACAACGCATCAACCGCTTCTTGCAGCATACGTTTTTCATTGCGGATGATAATGTCTGGAGCGTTCAGCTCTTGCAGACGTTTCAAACGGTTATTACGATTGATCACGCGACGGTAAAGATCATTCAAATCCGAAGTCGCGAAACGACCGCCATCTAGTGGAACTAGAGGACGAAGATCTGGAGGAAGAACTGGAAGCGCTTCCAACATCATCCATTCAGGTTTGTTGATAGAGCCTTTGAAGGCTTCAACAACACGAAGGCGTTTCGTTAGTTTTTTGATTTGTGCTTCTGATTTCGTGTCTTTTACTTCTAAACGAAGTTTACGAGACAAGTACTCAGGGTCAATTTTGCGTAGCAATTCACGAACAGCTTCACCGCCCATGCCTGCTTTGAAGCTTGGGCCGAACTCATTAAGAGCGGCTTGGTAAGCTTCTTCAGTCAAAATTTGACCTTCTTCCAATGTTGTTTCCATTGGATCGATAACAACGTGTGCTTCACAGTAAAGAACCTTTTCAACATCTTTCAACGAAAGATTCAAAAGGTTACCAATACGAGAAGGCAAAGAGCGCAAGAACCAAATGTGCGCTACTGGCGTTGCCAATTCGATATGACCAAGGCGCTCACGGCGAACCTTAGTTTGTGTCACTTCAACGCCGCACTTTTCACAGACGACGCCACGATACTTCATACGTTTATACTTACCGCACAAGCACTCGTAATCCTTAATAGGACCGAAGATTTTCGCGCAGAACAAACCATCACGCTCTGGTTTGAATGTACGATAGTTGATAGTCTCAGGCTTCTTAACTTCACCAAATGACCACTCACGAATCATTTCCGGTGACGCCAACGATACTCGTACGGCGTCAAACGAAAGTGGATCTTTTGGTTTATCGAAAAAATTCAACAAGTCTCTCAAAGAACACCCCTGTTGTTAAAGTATTAATTAGTGTTGCCCTGGCTCGTCGTTTGACGGAGCCGGAACAATTGCTTCTTCAACCACGAACGTATTTTCATCATGATCTTCATCTTGATCACGAAGAATGTCGGATTCCATCAACTCAACATTCAATGCAAGAGACTGAAGCTCTTTCACTAGAACGTTGAAAGATTCTGGAAGACCTGGTTCGAGGATATTTTCACCTTTTACGATGCTTTCGTACATACGAGTTCTTCCTGCCACGTCATCTGACTTAACAGTAAGGAATTCTTGTAATGAGTATGCGGCACCGTATGCTTCGATCGCCCAAACCTCCATCTCTCCGAGACGCTGGCCCCCGAACTGAGCTTTACCGCCCAGAGGTTGCTGTGACACGAGAGAATAAGGTCCAATAGAACGAGCATGGATCTTCTCTTCGACCAGATGGTGAAGTTTAAGCATGTACATGATACCCACAGTAACTGGGTTCGTGAACGGCTCACCTGTACGACCGTCGAATAGGATCGATTTACCAGATGTTGAAACTTGCGCTTTAGTTAGCAAGCCTTTTACGTCAGATTCACGAGCACCGTCGAAAACTGGCGTACCCACGTGGATACCGTTTTTCATACGCGTTACCATTTTTTTCAATGAGCCTTCATCTGCTTTATCAAGCTTCGCAGAGATATCGGAGTCACTGAAGATATCTTTCATTTCTGAACGAGCATTTTCAGCATTCCACTTATCTAAGTGAGCGCCTAATTGCTTACCCAAGTTGTGCGCAGCCCAACCCAAATGCACCTCGAGGATTTGCCCGATGTTCATACGAGAAGGAACGCCCAGTGGATTCAGAACCATGTCAACCGGTGAACCGTCCGCTAGGTAAGGCATGTCTTCCGCAGGTAATACTTTAGAAACGACACCTTTATTTCCGTGGCGGCCGGCGAATTTGTCACCGACTTGCATTTTACGTTTAATAGCGACGTAAACTTTAACCATTTTGATAACGCCCGGAGGAAGCTCGTCACCTTTACGAAGGCGATCGATCTTCTCGTTGAATACCAATTTAACTGCGTCAAGTTGGTTACGAGCGTTGTCGATGATTTTGTTCACTTGGAACTCTAGATCAGAATCAAGTGGGATGTAGTTCAACAATTCGAATGGAACTGTTTCTAGATCCGCCTCTGTGATCTCTTGACCTTTGTTCAGAAGTTTTTGGCTTCCGTCTTCATTTAGAAGAACGCCTGTCGTGATTTTACCTACTAGGATGTCACGAAGTTTAGAGATCGCGTTATTTTTGATAACGTTTTGCTCTACAGCCAAGTCTTTTTCAAGTTTACGTTTTTTCTCTTCAATGATCAGTGACAAACGCTCATCGCGGTCAGCACCTTCACGAGAGTAAACTTGTGCGTCGATAACCGTTCCGTAAACACCTGATGGCGCACGAAGCGAAGTATCACGAACGTCGCCGGCTTTTTCACCGAAGATCGCGCGCAAAAGTTTTTCTTCAGGAGATAATTGAGTTTCACCTTTTGGCGTTACTTTACCAACTAGGATGAAGCCTGGACGAACTTCCGCACCTACGCGAATGATACCAGAGCTGTCGAGGTCTTTAAGAGCCTCTTCACCTACGTTAGCGATATCGCGAGTGATCTCTTCCTTACCAAGTTTCGTGTCACGGGCTACGCACTCGAACTCTTCGATGTGGATAGACGTGTAAACGTCATCTTTCAACAAACGCTCAGAAATAAGGATCGAATCCTCGAAGTTGTAACCTTGCCAAGGAGTGAAGGCCACTAGGATGTTTTGTCCAAGAGCTAACTCTCCAAGTTCTGTAGAAGGTCCGTCGGCGATGATGTCGCTTTTAGAAACCTTGTCGCCTACAGTGACAATTGGTTTTTGATTGAAGCATGTATTTTGATTTGTACGTTGGTACTTCGTCAAATTGTAGATGTCTACGTTCGCACCAAGTTCTCCGCCTTTTGCAAAACGACGAACCACGATACGAGATGCATCGACTTCTTCAACGATACCGTCGTTTTGCGCAACGACTGATGTACCAGAGTCACGAGCAACCAAACGCTCAACGCCCGTACCAACAAGTGGTGCGCGCGAACGTAACAATGGAACCGCTTGACGTTGCATGTTCGAACCCATCAGGGCACGATTGGCATCGTCATGTTCTAGGAACGGAATCAAAGACGCCGCGATAGAAACTAGTTGCGATGGAGAAACGTCCATCAAAGCCACTTTGTCTTTATCTACGATTTCGTACTCACCGTC